>JAADFU010000177.1:0-12492 GCA_013152715.1 Calditrichota bacterium | reverse complement strand
ATGAATAAGCAAAAGACGATTTTGATTACAGAAAGTCTTTTCAAAGACTATTATTTGAACAGCGCCGTGGTCAAAGTGCTGAAGGGTATTGATGTTGAAATTTATAACGGAGAAATCGTTGCTATTACAGGTCCCTCCGGCGTTGGCAAGAGCACTCTACTCCACATTTTGGGCGTTTTGGATCGACCGACAAAAGGCAGAGTGTACATTGAAAATGAAGATGTGTTTCAATACAACGACAAAAAATTAGCGGAATACAGGAATCAAATGGTGGGGTTTGTGTTTCAGTTTCACCATTTGCTGCCGGAGTTTTCCGCCATGGAAAATGTGATGTTGCCGGGCATGATCGCTGGTACGTCCAAAGAAAAATTGCAGGAACGCGCTTTTCATTTATTGACGGAAGTGGGACTCGGAGATCGGTTGGATCACAGGCCGAATGAATTGTCCGGCGGAGAGCAGCAGCGTGTTGCCGTGGCCCGCGCTCTGGTTAATTCGCCGCGGCTGCTGCTTGCTGACGAGCCATCGGGAAATCTGGATTTGCAATCCGCTCAGGCATTGCATGAGTTGTTCTGGCAATTGAACAGAGAAAAAAATCAAACAATGGTGATTGTCACCCATAATTTGGATTTGGCGAGACAAGCGGATCGGATCATTGAATTGTACGATGGACAGATTCGGCAAATTCACAAGCAGTCCAGAGATCGAGATGACTTGTTAATCGTGTGATTTTTTGCCGATTTAGCCTTCGTTTACAAAAATTTATTGAAAAAGAACCAATTTTTTTAAAAAAGTCATTGAAATATTGGTCTAATTTTTGTATGTTATAATATAATTTTGACCGTACTTATTTTTAATCTATTTTATTCGTGAGAAGGAGCAGGCATTAGATGAAAAAGAATTTTTCCAGTCGTGTTCAAGTTGTGATACAATTATCAAGAGAAGAAGCGCTGCGCCTGGGGCATGACTATATTGGGACAGAGCATTTGCTATTAGGATTGCTCAAAGAAGGCGAGGGGATGGCAATTGATATTTTAACCAATCTGGCGGTCGATCTGGACGAATTGAAAAAGGCCGTGGAAGACGCCATTCGCACCACTGGCGACACTGCCACGATCGGAGACATTCCGTTGACCAAGCGAGCGGAAAAAATATTGAAAATGGCGTACATGGAAGCCGACAGTTTTAAATCAGAAGTCGCTGGCACCGAGCATCTTTTACTTGCTCTGGTGAAAGAGCAGGAAGGCGTAGCGGCTCAAGTACTGTTGTCGTTTGACATTAATTATGATTTGATCAGGCAGGAAGTGGAAAATATTATGCAGGGGACGCCCACAGTCAAGGAGCCGGGAACTCGTCGCTCAAAAACGCCGGCGCTGGATCATTTTGGCGTGGATTTGACTGACCTGGCGCAAAAGGGAGAGTTGGATCCCATTATCGGCAGGGATGATGAAATTCGCCGCGTGGCGCAAATTTTGAGTCGGCGCAAGAAAAATAATCCCGTGCTCATCGGCGAGCCAGGCGTTGGCAAAACCGCTATCGTGGAAGGCCTGGCGCTGCGTATCATTTCGAAACAGGTGCCGCGCGTGCTGCATGACAAAAGAGTGATCACACTGGACCTGGGCGCAATTGTCGCCGGAACCAAATACCGCGGCCAATTCGAAGAACGCATGAAAGCAATTATGAACGAACTGGTTCGCGTGAAGGACGTGATTTTGTTCATTGACGAGTTGCACACGATCGTGGGCGCCGGCGGAGCTTCAGGTTCGCTGGATGCGTCGAATATGTTCAAACCGGCGCTTTCGCGCGGGGAAATTCAATGTATCGGCGCGACGACGCTGGATGAGTACCGGATGTACATTGAAAAAGACGGCGCGTTGGAAAGACGATTTCAGAAAATTATGGTGGATCCGCCTTCTTTGGGTGAGACGTTAGGAATTTTGAACGGCTTAAAAGATAGGTACGAAGCGCACCATAAAGTACAATATGAAGATGCCGCCATCGAAGCGGCAGTCAAATTGTCGGATCGTTACATTACGGATAAATACATGCCGGACAAGGCCATTGACGTTTTGGATGAAACCGGCGCCATGGTGCATCTGGCAAATATTATTGTGCCTGACGAGATTGTGGAATTAGAAGAGAGAGTCAAGCACATTCGCGAGCAAAAGGATATGGTCATTCGCGCTCAGGAGTTTGAAAAGGCGGCTATTTTTAGAGATCGCGAGCGAAAATTGTTGCGGCAATTGGAACTGGCAAAACGGCGCTGGCAGGAAAATGACTCGCAACAAATTTCTATTGTCAGGGAGCAGGATGTGGCAGAGGTCGTTTCGATGATGACCGGGATTCCCGTGAGAAAACTGGCTCAGTCGGAATCCGAAAAGCTACTCAAAATGGAGCAGGAACTCAAAAAACGAATTATTGGACAGGACGAAGCGATTTCAAAATTGTCCAAAGCGATTCAGCGAACGCGCGCCGGATTAAAAGACCCTGACAAACCCATCGGTTCGTTTATTTTTCTGGGTCCCAGCGGCGTTGGGAAAACACAACTCACCAAGGAATTGGCGACCTATTTGTTCGAAGACGAGGAAGCGCTGATTCGAATCGACATGTCGGAATATATGGAGAAATTTTCCGTATCCCGTTTGATCGGCGCGCCTCCGGGATACGTGGGTTACGAAGAAGGCGGACAATTAACGGAAAAAGTGCGTCGCCATCCTTATTCGGTAGTATTATTTGATGAAATCGAAAAAGCGCATCCCGATGTGTTCAATATTTTGCTGCAAATTTTGGACGAAGGCCATGTGACCGACGGTCTGGGACGACGGGTTGATTTTAAAAATACAATTTTAATTTTGACGTCAAATATTGGCGCACGCCAGATTATTCAGGGCGGCGATATTGGTTTTTCCAAACACAGCGAGGAAAATGATTATGATGCCATGAAAAATCGCATCGTCAGTGAAATGAAACGGTTATTCAATCCTGAATTCCTCAATCGGTTGGATGAAGTCGTTGTGTTCCGACAGTTGGCCATCGGCGATGTGGTAAAAATTGTCGATCTGGTGCTCGAAGATATGTTGAAGAAAGTGGAAGATCGGGAGATAAAAATTACCCTGACGAAATCGGCGAAAGAATTTGTCGCTGAAAAAGGTTTTGACGCAAGTTTTGGTGCCAGACCGCTCAAGCGAACAATTCAAAAATTCGTAGAAGATCCCATCGCTGAGGAAATTTTGAAGGGCAATTTTACCGACGGCAGCCAAATTCAAGTGACTAAAAAAGGCGACCATTTAACTTTTAGCAGCAAGCAGAAAAAGAATACCGAAGAGATCGGATCGGAGAAGGATACTCCCCCAGGTAAATAGCGGAAAGCAAATATTGATGATAAATTTAAAGCCAGGCTGTGCGATTTGCCTGGCTTTTTTTACAACGTTACAATTGATGTTTTGAAGAAAATGCAATATCGTGTTTTGCCGCCGATTTGCCCAAAAATCAAGCCCGACTCAGACGCGGTCCGCGGAAATGTCCCGGTAGCTCTCGGATTCAGGTTGCGGAAAAAATTTATTACAAGAAAAGAAAAAGCAAAAAATCAACGACAGCGCTAAAATCAAAAAGGACAGAGGTCGGCGATTCATGTTTTGATTGCCTGATTATTTCACAATTTTTGAAATTTCTTTAAATTCCGGCGTTCGGGATTCCACAAGCAGCTCGAATAAAACAGCTTCGGCGGTGGTGACGATGGCTCCCTGCTGGCGCAGTCGCTCAAGTGCCATTTTGTGGTCAATCTTTTTGCGCGAAGAAACAGCATCGGCAGCCAAATAAACCTGGAAGTCATTGGCGAGCAGATCCAGCGCTGTTTGCGCCACGCACACGTGGGCTTCAATGCCGCAAATTACCACTTGCTCGACACCGCGATTTTTTAATTGATCTCCAAAGTTCGGCAGGGTGCAGCAGCTAAAAGTCAATTTTTCCTCAATTTTTTCGGGCTGCAACGCTTCCAAGATCGGCGCTGCGGTAGGTCCCAAACCTTTGCGATATTGTTCCGTAATGAAAATTGGCAATTGCAAAACCTGAAATCCTTTGACTAATTTCACGGTATTTTCAATCACCGAATCCTGGTATTTCATCACCGCACTAATTTTTTCCTGAATATCAATGATTAACAGCCCGGTTTTTTCTTTTTTGAGAATAGTTGGATGGCGTTTCATATTTTCCTCTGATTTTTCTTCAAATAAAATGTTTTGTCTTCAAAAAAAAGTTTGATTACACGCGGCTCGACAACATGATGTATTCCAGAATGTCCATGCCATGCTCGACAATGTCCATGTCTGCCTGATAGCCCATGTGTCCGATGCGAAAAACGCGATTCGCCAATTTTCCCAAAGAACCGCCGACAGCCATGCCGCGCGCCCGCAGTCTTTTGTTCAAATAATTCCAGGTCAAGTTTTCCGGGACTTTCACTGCGGTAACGGTGGGTGAACAAATCGATTCGTCTTCGGGGAAAAGGGACAGCCCCATCTCAGTGATGCGCTGCCGGCAATAACGGGCGATTTCTTCGTGGCGCAGAATTACATTTTCCAGGCCTTCGTCTAAAATTAATTGACAGGTGCGATTCACGGCAGCGATGGAATGCCAGGACAGCGTGTAGGGAAACCACTGATTTTGAACCGCATTTTTCCACGGCACCAGTGAATCGTAGCCCTTGTAATCGATGTAATCAATGATTTTCCAGCTTCTTTTACTCACTGAGAGTATTCCCACTTCAGGCGGTGTGCCGAGACATTTTTGCGAACCCACCAGGCATAGATCGATGCCCCAGTCGTCCACTTTTACTTCAGCGCCGCCAACACTGGAAACCGCATCCACGTAAAAAAGCGGGACGCTGTATTTTTTCACCAGTTTTCCCACTTCTTTGACCGGATTGATGATGCCGGAGGGCGTCTCGCAGTGGACCATTGTCACAATTTTTGGTCGAAAATTTTTGATTGCATTTTCCACCTGTTCCAGATCGATGGCGGCGTTGTACTCGGCAGCGACGACTTCCACCTCGCAGCCGCGGGAACGCGCCATGTCAGCGATGCCGTGGCCGAAAACGCCATTGGCAATAGACACGACTTTGTCGCCGGGAATGAGCGCCGATTTCAGCGCCGCCCACAGCGCCAACATGGCTTCGCCGTTCATCATCACGATCGTGTTTTTTGTACCCATTATTTTTTGAAATTTGCGCTGCGTATCCTGATACAATTCATAAAATTCCGGTTCCAGATCAGACGAACCGTAGTTTGTCTGATACGCTGTCAATACTTCTGCCGGGACGCTCGTGGGACCTGGCACTAATGGAATGAGATATGTTTTCATTTCTTTTTCTCCGCTTTTGCTGAAAATTTTTCGTATCGGTCGATGTAAAATTTCAAAAGAAAAGGCGTGACAAAAACGGTAATCGCTACCATTGCCACGATGGAGGCAAACATTTTGTTGTCGATCAATCCTGCGTCCAGCGCAACGGCGACGACCACTAACTCCACGCCGGTACGCGGCACCAATCCGCTGCCGACGACCCAGGACTTCCGTGAAGAAAATCCGATGAGCAGACCGCCGAGGTAGCCGCCGATGAATTTCACGCCGATTGCCGCGACGATGATGACAACAGCCAGCAACCCGCCTTCGACGAGAGCGCCGAAATTGACGCGGGCGCCCAAAATGGCAAAAAATAGGGGAATGAAAAAACCGTACGAGAAGCCGTAGATTTTGTATTCAATGTCTTTCGTTTTAAATTCGGCTTCCAACGCTAAAATAATGCCGGCAACAAAGGAGCCGATGATCATGTGCAAGCCTAATTTTTGCGCCGCAAAAGAGAAAAAGAGCACAATCGCCATCATAATGCCAAATTTTGCCTCGTCAATGAGAAATTGTCTCAGTAGTCGAGCTATTGGATCCAATAGCAGCAGGTAGAAAAGCAGGGCGCCGACGAAAAAAGCGATAAATTTTCCAATAAGCACGAGTGCAGTCCCGAAAGAGAACGCCGTTTCCGGCTGAATGAATAAAATCAGAAAAGACAGCATGAGTAAGCTGCGTAAGGCGTCGATAATTGCCTCGCCCAGAATGAGCATGCCGTAGTCGGTGTGAAGTCGCCCCAAATCCATCAGCGTGCGCGCGCTGACGCCGATGGCGGTGAGCGACAGAGCTAATCCGATGAACAAGCTGGCTAACGTTGAATATCCCCAGAAAACTCCAATGATAAAGCCGACTATAAAGGAAAGGAGAACATTGGGAATGGAAGCGATAATGGAATCGCGAGCGATTCGTTTAAGTTGAAGAATGTCGATTTCGCTGTAGCCGATGACGAAAAAGAAAAAGGCGGCGCCGATTTCGTAAAAGGAGTTGAAAGTTTCGCCGGAAAATAGAGATGTTTCAAAAAATAATTTTCCCAACAAATAGGGACCAAAAATTATTCCCGCCAAAAGCTCGCCCAAAAGCGCGGGTTGTTTGAGCCGGAGCATGAGTTCTCCGAATAATTTGGCAAAAAGCAAAAATAATGTCAACGCTAAAAAAATTTCTTCGATGCGTGAGTCCATACAGTCTCCGTTATTTGCAGCAAATCGCTTCGTAAAGTAGCGGCATCATGTCAGTTAAAGTAATTATCCCCACAAAAAATCGTTTTTCCCGGTGCCAGAAGTTCCGTTTTCGATTCACCACGGGAATTGTGAACAGATTGTATTCCAGCATCATTTGCGCGACGCGGGAAATTTTTGTGTTCGGCGTGACTGTGAGCGGCTCTGTTTCCATGAACCCGCTCACGGGTCTGTTGACGTCCATCAGAGAAACCAGTTGGAACAATTTTCGCGTGTTGGCTTCTTCAAGATCGCGCGAAGGAACGAGATAAAAATTGAGCAACTCGCGGCGGAAGGCTATGCCTTTCAATTCATTATCTTCCACAACGGGTAATCCTTCGAAGTTGTGATCGCGAAAGATGCGAACGATTTCTAACATGGGAGTAGAAGGCGGCACAGTAATCACGTCGGTTTTAATAATTTCGGCGACAAGTAAATCTCCCAATGCCTGAGCGTCTTCAAATCTTAACATATTTTCCCCAATTGTTTATGGTGAAAAAATTACTTCTTTTCTATTCGATTTTTCCGAAATGCCAGCGAAAAAGCACGTTCATCTCAAGTATTATGGTAAATAAATTCTGAATAAAAAGCAAGTACAAATTGAATTTTTAGATTTAATTTGGATTATTTTTAAATTTACCGTTAGTGAGACACAAAATAGACCGCTATTTTGCGTCATGGGAAGAATTTAGGGCAGGAAAGTTGTCAAAGCGATTGATTAAAAGCCGGCTGACAAATGCCACAATCATACCGGTGACGATGGCCGTCAGCGTCATCACTGGAATGAGATAGAAAACCTCTTTTTTGTTGATGATGAGCCAATTGGCGACGATGAGTTGCGTCAGATTATGGGTGACCGCGCCCAAAATGCTCACGCCGAAAATGCTGAATGTCCCGCTAAATTTATTTTTGGCACAAATCATCACCAAGGTTGCCCCTAAACCACCGGCGAAACTCAAGATAAAAGTGGGATTGAAAAAAGACCCGAGCAAAATTGAGCCTAAAAATATTCTGCCAACCACAACGATGATCGCTGCTCTGGAATCCAGCAAATAAAGCGCAAGCAGCGTGGCGACGTGGGCAAACCCTAATTTCATCCAGGGCAGCGGACGCGGGATGAGCGCTTCGAAAACGAACAAAATGAGTCCCACGCCGATAAACAGGGCAATTTTTGTGAATCGTGCATTCTGTGTTGCGGAAGCGGCGCTATTGAGTGATAACATTCAGATAATCTTCCTTTTTTTTGCCAATGACGGAAATGACGACCTGATTGGGGACGCATACGATAAGTTCGCCGCTGCGGCTGACCCAGCCGGTTTTGACGCAGATTTTTTGCCGGCAGTCAGATTTCAGCACGCGAACGCGACTACCGGCGATGGCAATTTGCGTCTCGCCGATGGCGCCGGTCACTGTGAAGGTGGTGTCTTGGTTCAGCGGCAAAGTGGCGTACGGCGCGTTTTTTATTTTGATTTCGACAGCGGAACCCGTTTCCTGTCCTGCGCGCAACAATGCCATGCTGGCGAGCGAAGCAAAAACGAGGAAAATAACCAGAATTTTATCGCCTGTTGTCAGTTCCTGCCAGATATGCAACCAGTGGCTTTTATTTTTCAGTTTTTTCATTAATTTTTTATTTCAGTGTTATTGTGAAAAATCGGTACAATTCAAACACGGAAGCCCGCGCGTCGTTGGCTGCCAATTCGGGCGCGTCAAACCAAATTCTGATGCCGATTTTTTTATTCTTGCTCAATTGAAAATCTGCTTTCGGGTTATTGGGAATTTTGATTTTTATGATGTAATTTTCGTCCTGAGATTCAGTGACGAGTTGGATGTCTGATTCGTCCAAAATTTTTCCGAAACGGGTAACGTATTCCGGATCGTCGTCCCAGAGCGCCGGACTGTTTACTGATTCGCGAACTTGCGCGGATGCGTCCAGCGCGTGGATTTCGATAAATCTATTAGCGAAGGGATCTGCAACCAATTGATAATTGTCCTTTCCGCGCTGCCAGCCGTCATTTGCCAGATCCAAATCCAGATGCAGCCGCGCCGGGATGTTCATCTCGCAACCGAAATAGAGAAACTGTTCGTCCCAATTGATGAAAATTTTCGTTTGAAGCGGAATGTCGACGAAAAAGTCCAGCGGCGAAAAATCCAGTTGATTGGTGATTTGAAACCAACTGACCCAGGTGTTTTCGAGTTGGGGAGTGAAAAAAGGGATTTCGGTGTGAATGGCGTGCAAAGGCAGTGCGTCGGATCCGTCAATAATGCCGTCATGATCCGTGTCTGCGATGGTCGGCTGACTGGAGCGGTAAATTCCCGCGGCAAATTCGGCGCGATCATCCAGTCCGTCAGCGTCGCTGTCTTTTTTCAGCGTGTCGCTGCCAAAATGAAATTCGTCAACAGGAACCCTGGTGTCGTGATCCGGAAAGCCATCGCCGTCTTCGTCGCGGGTCGTTCTTATTTTTCCGTAAAATGGGTCAAGGGAAAAATAATCGGAAAAGCTGCGCCAGATTTCCGCCTGTTCGCTGAAATAGGCGCCGGTGTTTTCGGAAAGAATTTCTGGGGAACCGCTGGCAGGGAAAGAATTCACTTTGCTTTGCAAATAGCAGAAACGAACGGTTCCCTGAATCGCGCGCAAAAATGAGTAAACAAAGCCGCCGTCAATGCTGTCTGTTTCAGCCGGATAAATGACATTTTCAGCGCTGGGGAAGCGAACAATAGCGTACCCGGTGCGCTGAAAAATTTTCATTCCGCCGACATCTTTCCCACCAAATGGGGGCTTGTAAACCACGGCGATGATGCCAAACTGATTTTCACTCATGCCGTGCGCAATTAACTCCGCCTCGAGTTTATTTTTTTCAGGCAGGCCGTCGGTGGAAAAAAAAGTGACGGATTTTGTCGCGTCGATTGTCAAATACGACAGCAGCAAATTAAATCGACAACGGGAATTGCGCCAGATGAAATTGCGAACGAGCGCGACGCTATTTTTGATTTTTGAGATTTCTTTGTCAGAAATTATTTTGCCGGCTGAGTTGGAATGGACAACGATCAGCAATGGCAGGGAAATGTAGCGCATCGTTCCCGTTTTTGAAACGGAAGTTTGCGGCCAAAGCTTTGGCAATCCCAATTGGAGAATCATGAAAAAAAGAATGAATTTCTTGTAATTTGTCATTATGGCGTCCTTATTTATTTTGGAAAAAACTGACAAACACGGGCGCCGCGGACAGACCGCTGATCGATTTTTCATAATTCCCGTAATTGAAAAAGAGCTGCGAGGACCTGCCGCCATCCAGATTGAGCGCAGATTTTATCCGCAGATTCGGATTTGATAAGAATTTCTGAAAATCTCGCAGCGTCAATCCGCTCAGATGAGTATCGGTCACGGCGAAAATAATCCGATTGCGGCGATCAATAGCAATGCCGGAACGGCGCTTGATTTTTTGGTCGTCAATATCCGGAATAGGGGTGTAACCGGAAATCAGTCGCGGCATGGATTGGAGCGCTTCGTCAATACCAATATTCTGAAATTGCGAGCGATGAACGATGTAAGGCTTATTTCCCAGCATGAAAAAAACGCCAGAGTATCTCATGCCACTTTTGGGCATGGATTGAATTACGCGGCCTCGCTGGATGATGAGACCCAGCGGCCTTCCCTGCGGATCGAAAAAACTGCCGTTGATTGTCCCGATAGCGTTAGTGGCTCGGGCTGCCGCTGCCGCAGTTGTCAAATTTCTGTCCAGATGGACTCTGACGGAAAATCTCGCCGGATCGATGCGAATCATGAACACGGAAATTGTCAGGTGACTCAATTCGCTCTTCGTTTTTGCCTCTGCGATTTCAATGCCTGTCCCTAATTTCTGCCAGCTAATTTCTCCGGTTGTCGTGTCCTGAAAAATTGACAGATCAGCGATGAAATGCACGACGCTGCGAAAGCTCTGGGGAAATTTCCAATAAAGAATGAAAAGGATAATTATTACAAAAAAAATTTTCCCCAAACAGCAGCCTGATTTTGAATTTTTCTTACTCATTAGCGGCAGTTTTCTTTCTGAAATTGTGGCTGACTGGCTTTGCAAATTGAAATCCGAAATTTTCAAATTGCAACGTATTAAAATTTAATTATAATATAGATAAATGAGATTACAAAATCAAGTTTAATATTAAAAAATGAATACTTGTTGCAACTTATTAATATTTCTGATGATATGACAAATTGTAAAAATAGGAAATTTTTTTCTGACTTTTCCTTAAAGACTAAATTATTTTGAAAAATTCAGGCACAGTAGTTGCCTAAAGAGTGGCACAAGCGGAAAATTGCTTTGATTCAGAAAAGACGGGTGAGGGATGAGGACGAATAAACCACTTCAACTCATTTTGATTTTTTTAATAATGGTGATTGCAAATAAGATGAACGCACAGAGTGAAAGAAAATTCGGACTGAAAATTCCGCAGGAAGTCGCCGCCTACTGGAATGAGCGAGAGCCGCAAGTGCGTTCATTTTTGCCAAATACATTTCCTTTGACAGTGGACTGGAGCAGTCAGGACAGCCAGGTGAAAAACCAGTCATCGTGCGGCTCGTGCTGGGCGTTTGTTGCGGTGGCGCTTGTGGAAAATTTGAGTGGACAGCAGGATCTTTCGGAACAAGAACTCGTTTCCTGCGCTGTCGGCGATTGCGGCGGAGGCTGGTACGGGGATGCCCTGAAATATGTTCATGATACAGGTCTACCTCCCGAAAGTTGTTACCCCTATCAGGCGTCAAACGGGAGCTGTGCTAATTCATGCGATAATCCCGATTTTCTGATCCAACTGACAAATTACGATTATTACGGCCACTGGGGAGTTCCCACGGCGAATACGGTGAACGATCTGAAATCTTTGCTGCAAACAGGCCCGGTTTGCGTGAGCATGCTGGTTCCGGCTGATGGGACTTTTGACAATTACAGCGGCGGAGTTTACGATTACGAAGGCGGAGCGATTCCTTCCGACAGAGGACACGCGGTTCTTGTTGTGGGGTATGACGACAATGAAAGTTGTTTTAAGGCCAAAAATAGTTGGGGTAGCTCCTGGGGAGAAAACGGGTACTTTTTTATCGCTTACGATGACGTTACTGACGATGTGCAGTTTGGCGGGTATGCCTGTACCGCTTCCGGCGCTTATGTCTCTGATCCCACTGCTGTGGAATTAGCGACTTTTGATTTTCAAGTGAATAAAAACGAAGTGCGGCTGTCCTGGTCCACGGTTTCCGAGACGGAAAATTACGGTTTTGACGTCGAACGCAGCAAAGATGGCGCATTTGTGAAAATCGGCTTTGTCAAAGGATTTGGCACGACGAGCGAGCCCCAATTTTATCAGTTTTCGGACAACAATTTGCCCGTGGGCAATTATCAGTACAGACTGCGCCAGATTGATTTTGACGGAAGAGCAAATTTCAGTCCGGCGATCAATGTCAAAATCAGCGCGCCGAGAGATTTTCGGCTGACCCAGAATTACCCGAATCCGTTCAATCAGGAAACGGTTCTCTATTTTGAAGTTCCCCATTCAGAAAAAGCGACGCTGGATGTGTACAATATGCTCGGGCAAAAAGTAAAAACGCTGTTTGAAGGCGCGCTTTCGCCGGGATATTTTTCCGCCCGCTGGAACGGGACAGATGATTTCAGCAGAACTCTGCCGAGCGGCATTTATTATTACAAATTACAGAGCGGGGATTTTCACGCCACGCGACGTATGATTCTGGTAAGATAAGGAAAATTTATGACCTAAATTTGAGCCCTAAAAATCTCCTCAATACATGGTTCCTCCCTTAATTGATGTTGCCATTGTGATCGAGCGACCCCTTGCTTTCGGGCAGGGGGTCGCTTTTTTGGTGGGGAAAAAATGACAATAGCAAAGAACC
>JAADFU010000176.1 GCA_013152715.1 Calditrichota bacterium | reverse complement strand
TATTTTTGACAATGCTCCTCCAAGTACCAACTAATGTATCTCCTTGTACTATTTTAGCTTTTACTACCCATTTAGTTTCTACTTTGTGAGGATCAATATCAACGGATTCCAAAGCAACAATCTTTACCTTTTTATATAATCTTCTTCGTATTTTGACTTTCAAATAGTAATTTCTTTCAAAATCAGATACATTACTTTTCACATCATATTCGGCACTAAACCAACTACCCCAAATAGGATATGGTAAATCATTAGCTGAAACATAATATTCATATAATCCTTTAATAATCCAAACAAGCAAGGCAACAATAGATGAAATAAATGAGCCAGCTATTAAGTTTTTCCAATCTAAAGAATTAAGAATCTCTAATGACATTTTAATTTAACCTATATAACCTTTGATTAAATGTTCTTTTAATGTTCTTGTAGCCCAAATTCGAAATTGAGTCCCTTGCTTAGATTTTACACGATAGCCAACGGCAATAATCAAATCCAGACTGTAAAAGTTCATCCTTCTAACTTTACCATCAGCAGCAACCTGTTCCAAAATGGAACAGGTTGATTTTCTTTCTAATTCCCCTGTTTTATAAATATTGTTAATGTGTTTGACAATGGCGGGTCGATTAACATTAAAAAGCCGTGCAATTAAATGAGCATCCATCCAAACACTGTCTTTTTCAAGTTTTACCTGAATTTCTGGGCCTTGTGGGCTTTTATAAATTACAATCTCGCCTGTTTTAACTGCTTTTTGCATAAAACTATCCCTACCGAATCAGCTCTTTAATCAGCTCTTTTTTGAATTTAACAGACAAATCTATTTAGTCAACACCTTTACAAATCAAGAATTCAAAAATTTGAAAAATCTTTCAAAATCCACATTTCCCCCTGAAAAAATTACGCCGACTTTTTTCACCCGCAATCTCTCGGCATGTTTAACTACCGCCGCCAACGCCACCGCGCTCGACGGCTCGATGACAATTTTCATCCGCTCGAACACCAGACGCATTGCAAAGATGATTTCCTCTTCCGATACCACTACAATTTCTTCCACAAGCTTCTGAATGATGGGAAAAGTGATTTCTCCCAAAGAGGTTTTCAGCCCGTCAGCAATCGTGTTCGGATTTTCCGGGAAGACAATTTTACCGGTTTTGACAGAACGATAGGCGTCGTCCGCATTTTTCGGTTCACCGGCAAAAACGCGAATGTTTTTATTTAATGCCTTGGCAGCAATGGCGGTTCCGCTCAAAAGGCCGCCGCCGCCGACCGGCACAAAAATAAAATCAAGATCAGGAATTTCCTGCAATAATTCCAGAGCGGCAGTTCCCTGTCCGGCAATCACATCTTCATTATTGTACGGATGGATGAACGTCGCGCCCTGCTCGGCAATAATTCTCTCCGCTGTCTCCTCGCGCGCTTTTTGCGTAGGCTCACAAAAAGTGATTCTGCCTCCGTAATGTTTCACAGCAGCGACTTTCACTGCCGGCGCATTGGACGGCATCACTATCCACGCCGGAATGCCGCGATTCTTCGCCGCCAGCGCCAATGCTGCTGCGTGATTTCCGGACGAATGAGTCACCACGCCATTTTTTGCATCAGCTTCGCTTAAGGAAAAAACTGCATTTGTAGCGCCGCGAAATTTGAAAGCACCAACCTTCTGAAAATTTTCGCACTTGAAATAAAGCTGCGCTCCCGCCATTTCGTTTAAAGTCTTGCACGTCAAGACAGGCGTACAATTCGTGTGCTTCGAAATCCGTTCGTATGCCTGTTTCACGTCAGCAAAAGTAACCATGTCCCGCCCGTTGAGTTTATCAAAATTGAGTTTTAACAATATAATTTATCTTGATATAAATGTCAACATTTTTCGAGGGAATATTTGTTTATTTGCTGAAAGTGCGCCCATTTCTGAACCGAGGCGCACCTTTTTCAGGCGAGAATTGTTGCAAGGCTTCTATTACTTGATCACTGTCATTTTTTTGAGTAATGATCCTCATGACTGGTATTGCTACACTACGATTTGTTTTCTCGATAGTTATTTACTATTGTGGGCTATTGCGCCGGGAATTAGCAAGAGAATCACTATTTAAGGACGACACAGGCGGCAAGGATTTTAAAGAAAATTTTATTTGACGAATGAAACAATTCAAGTGTACACCATTTGAAAAACGGAATGCACTTGTATTTTCTCACAACTGAATCACCACCGAAATCCGGTGTGAATTTCCCAAATCAGAGGAAAATGGCACAAAAGCATAATTTAACCGGTAGCGCCCGAAATAAAATCCCACGCCAACGTGGATGTCTTTATCGGCATAGCCGCTCTGGTAACCAAGTCGGAACGCCAGCATGTTTTTCAGCAAATATTCCGCGCCCAGATTGAAATGGGAAGTCCCTTCGAAAACCTGAACCACATCCGTGGCCAGCGTGATTTTGCCCTGTAAAATTTCTCGAGGCAGCAAATAGGCTGCGCCCACACGAACCATGCGCGGCAGTTTGCTGGATTCGTTTTCCAATTCGGAAACAAATCCAAAATTATGCAGCACCAAGGCTGTCGTCAGACCAGGGACATTTGTTTGATAGCGGACGCCGATATCTACCGCAGCGCCGGAGCTCTCTTCCACATAAATTTTCTCGTAAAGAAACTTGGCAGTGATTCCCACGGCAAAATTGTGCGACAAATAGCGCGCGTAGGAAATTCCTGCCATCACGTTGTGCGCATTGAAATCCCCCAGAGGTTCTTCTGTGGGACCGGTGCGCCGCTCGATGCCGCCGATGTTTTGCGTCATCACGCTGATGCCGAAAGCGTGACTTTTAATGTGAAAACTCACCGCGGCAAATTCGTTGTTAATTTCCTGTAGCCATTTATTGTGAGTAAAAACAAACTCAGATCTCCCCTGCGCCGCCAAGCCCGCGGGATTCCAGTAAGCAGCGCTGGCATCAGTCGCCACGGCGGAATAGGCTTCTCCCATGCCCACGCTTCTGGCGCCGGCGCCGACTTTCAGGAACGCCAGACCGGTAGTTTCAGGCCCGCCAGCTTGCAATTGCGAAAAATGAATCATCAAAAACAAAAAACCAAACAACAAAATTGTTCGCTTTAACATATTTTCCTCAAATACTTTCTGAAATTATTAATTGCATTTACATTGAATCTATCATAAAACGCAATTTTTAAAATCCGCGGAAATCCGCTCAATCCGTGTCCATCCGCGTGCTATTTTACAGTACAATTACCCAGCTAAAAATATGTTCGCTGTCGGCGTTGTATTTTTTTGTCACAAAGGCGTACTGGATCTGCGTTTCCCTGCCTAATAATTTGAAAATGTAGCCGCCGCCAAATGCCGGTGCGC
>JAADFU010000175.1 GCA_013152715.1 Calditrichota bacterium | reverse complement strand
TCAAAAACTACGGCGTGATGACTGAAGAGATGAAGGCGGCGCTGGATAAATTGACCGATATTCCGGTGGATATTAAGCCGATTTATGAAGTGGGTGCGTAGAAAATTAACGGGTGACCTTTCAAAGGCTCAAAGCCTTTGAAAGGTTGGCTCTCTTTAAACAGCGTTTAACACCTGCTCTTCAGTAAGTGCAATATTTTTTATTATTTTTTGCTTGACAACGTTAGTCTTTTTGATTATAATAAAACATACCTGCGTATTTAAAAGTACGAGGAGCTAAAGGAAAATTCAAAAGATATCCACCCCGATCTTTCGCGAGAAAATTTTCCAGGCGCTCGGCGAGTCAATGAATTGGAAATCGCATGAGTAGTTAGAAATTCAAGCTATAAAGATGATGGGAAGAATCGTAACTGAGAAAAGGTGGATTCCTTACATTAGGAAAACCTAAAGTAAATGATGCAGCTCGTAAACTACAATCAGACATATTAAATCAGGAGGTTGCTAATGCGAACTATTGACATCAAAGAAGAAGCACATCATCTTTTGGAACAATTGCCGAAAAATGCAACATGGGACGATTTGATGTACAAAATCTATGTGCGGCAGGCAATCGAAGCCGGACTTGAAGATAGTGAAACTGGTCGAACCATTGATGTAAAAGATGTTCGTGCTAAATTTGGATTGTCGAAGTGAAAATACACTGGACAAACACAGCATTAGATCATCTGCTGGCAATTTACGAGTATATTGCGCAAGATTCATCCGTATATGCCCAGAGAACGGTCGATAGATTGACTCGGCGCTCAGAGCAAATTGCTACCTTTCCTTTGTCGGGGCATACGGTGCCAGAGTACGAGACAGAAGATATACGGGAAATAATAGAGAAACCATATCGAATTATTTATCGAATAAAGCCAGAACAAATAGATATTTTGGCAGTAATACACGGTGCACGATTATTACCTTTAGAGCTATGAATGGACGAAGATATTCCTGACAAATCTTTGTCCCTAAAAATCCCTTCTATGTGGGTCTTCAACAAAAGAAAAAGTGTCCCTGTTCAAAAAAGTAGGTTAATTTCGAAAAAGGTTCTTTGACCAACGCATTTTTGGCATTTAATTTATTTCAGTTATTTCACGGGTTCAGTGAGAAATAGATGCAAAAATGATGATTACACATTATGCCCCATGCCATCCATCCAACATGCTAAAAAGTTTCGGGCGTGTCTATAATCACCGCTTCAAAGGAGTTGACCGTTTAAAAAAACAGAATTCTTGCAATAGTTTAAAAAATTGCTTATATTATCTTGAAGCATGAGTAGGTCTCCTTAAATTATTTAATAAGACAATTAGTTTCCTTGCGGAGAATACAATACATTGATAAAATGAAAGGATGGTTTTAGTATGCCAAAGTATGCAAAGGTTATAGTTGAAAAGAATGCGCTACTGAGCGTACAGGAAAGCATCAGCATCGGCAAACAAATCCTTCAAAGAAAGCTCGCCGCTTACCTAATAAAAATCTCTAAATTTGAAAAGCAGAACGACATGGATACTGTCACCTTCAGGAAAAGATTTAACAAAGGCGAGTTAGGAGATAAAAAGGAATGGCTAAAGTGGGATCATTATGCCAGTGCTGTGAATTTATTAGAAAAAAAACTATCTGATCTTGAAGGTGTCAGATATGAATCCTGAATTGCGGCTAAAGGATATTTTGATAGCTTGCAAAATCGCAGATTGGTATAGCACGGATGTAACGATCGATTACGATCTTGACTTATCTTTAGGATTTCTGCTTGCCGATGGGAAAATTGTATTTCACAACGGTTCAATTCTGGAATTCACCGAATCAATAACACCGGGCAGATTCAAGTATCGATATCACTATATGGACGCAGAGGGCAATTTAATCTTTCGTTACGATAACGTCCCCCATCATCGCAAAATAGCGACATTTCCGAATCACAGGCATTATCCGGATACAGTGGTTGAGAGCGAACCGCTAGATTTAAGGCAAGTCATTGAGGAAATCATTAACATCATTGTCGATGAAAATTAACATCGGAAATTAGGCGCTAACCTCAATCAGCAGTCCACAATTCCAAATTATTTCACCAAGCACCGAACCCAAAAGACTCCCCCACATTAACGAAAAGACGTTGGTAGATTTTTGTCTTGCAACAGCTTCAGTCCCAAAAATCTGCAAAATCATCCCCACCAAAAAATTTGTATTGCATAATTGCTAATTTTTTCCTATAATAAGAGGTTTTATTTTCACCGAGCGGGAACCGAATTCTTTCTCTAAAATATAATAAAAACAATCTCCCGCTAATTTAGATTTTTGAAAGGAAGTATTAGAGCTGTTATGAATCCGAAATACATCAGAAATTTTTCCATCATCGCCCACATCGACCACGGCAAATCCACTCTGGCGGACAGATTGCTGGAGAAAACCGGCACGCTGCGCAAAGAGGACATGGTCGATCAGGTTTTGGACGACATGGATTTGGAGCGGGAACGCGGCATTACCATCAAGTCGCACGCGATTACAATGAATTACAAAGCGGGCGACGGCGCCAAGTACGCGCTCAATTTGATCGACACGCCGGGACACGTGGATTTTTCCTACGAAGTTTCGCGTAGTCTGGCAGCGTGCGAGGGCGCGTTATTAGTGATTGACGCGGCGCAGGGAATCGAGGCGCAGACCATCAGTAATTTGTATCTGGCACTGGAAAATGATCTGGAAATCATCCCGGTGATCAATAAAATCGACCTCGCCAGCGCGCGCGTAGATGAAGTGAAAACGCAAATCGTGGAAATTTTAGGCATTGACGAAAATGAAATTTTGCTCTGCAGCGCCAGGCAAGGTATCGGAATAGAAGAAATTCTGGAAGCAATTGTGAAACGAGTGCCGCCGCCAAAGGGAGATGCAAACGCGCCGTTACAAGCGCTCATTTTTGATTCAGTGTTTAATGCCTACCGCGGCGCCATCGCCTATATTCGGGTTTATCAGGGCGAAATTAAGCCGGATATGCAAATCAAATTTTTTGCGCATGACAAAACTTTTGAAGTGCAGGAAGTGGGAATTTTGCGCCTCAAAAACGTGCCCACGAACAAATTATCCGTCGGCGAGGTCGGTTACGTAATTGCCGGCGCCAAAGAAGTGCGCGACACGAAAGTCGGCGACACCATCACTTCGGTTCACAATCCGGATCCGCAACCGTTGCCCGGCTACCGCGACGTGAAACCGATGGTTTTCAGTAGCATGTTTCCTGCGGACAACGAGGATTACGAAGACCTGCGCGATGCGCTGGATAAATTGAAACTCAACGACGCTTCTCTCGTATTTGAACCTGAAAATTCCATCGCGCTGGGATTCGGTTTCCGCTGTGGTTTTTTGGGATTGCTGCATTTGGAAATTATTCAGGAGCGCCTGGAGCGAGAGTACAATTTAAATTTAGTGACCACGCTGCCGAGCGTGCAATTTCGGGTTCATAAGACTAACGGCGAAACGATTATCGTGGACAACCCAGCAAACTTGCCGAGCTCGACTTACATTGATTTTATTGAAGAACCTTATATTCGCGCCAGTATTTTGACGCCAACGGAATACATCGGCAATATTATGAAAATTTCTCAGGATCGGCGAGGGATTTATCTAAACACAGATTATATCGACCCCACGCGCGCGGATCTGCACTACAAGTTTCCGCTGACGGAGATCATTTACGATTTTTACGATAAATTAAAATCTGTTTCCCGAGGCTATGCTTCATTTGACTACGAATTTCTGGATTTTGAACGCGCTGATATGATCAAATTGGATATTCTCATCAACAAAGAGCCGGTGGACGCGTTGTCTATGATCATTCACCGTAGCAAGGGTTACGAATGGGGACGAAAATTGTGCGAGAAATTGAAAGAATTGATCCCGCGACAGATGTTTGAAATCGCCATTCAGGCGTCAATTGGCGGCAAGATAATCGCCAGAGAAAGCATTCGCGCGCTGCGTAAAAATGTCACGGCAAAGTGCTACGGCGGCGACATCACACGAAAACGTAAGCTATTGGAAAAACAAAAAGAAGGCAAAAAACGCATGAAGCAACTGGGCAGAGTGGAAGTCCCCCAGGAAGCGTTTTTAGCAGTACTCAAAGTAGATTGATTCAAAACAATTAGGAGTCTGAAGGTGATCGAAGCGATTGATTTAAGCAAAAAATACGACGGATTGTTAGCCGTCGATCACATCAATCTTCAGGTGCATAACGAGCTGTTTGTTTTTCTGGGTCCGAACGGCGCCGGAAAAACCACAACAATTAAAATGATGACCGGCTTGCTGCGCCCGAGTTCAGGAACGGTAAAAATCGAAGGTTATGATTTATTGGAACAGCCGGAAGAAGCAAAACGATTATTCGGATTAGTGCCGGACACACCGGTGCTCTACGAAAAGTTGACGCTGAAGGAATTTCTGGAATTCATCGGCTCGGTCTATGACGTGGACAGCGAAAATTTCAAACGGCGTTACAACCAGTTGGTCGAACTTTTTGATTTAAACGACCGCGTCGATGACCTGATTCAGAATTTCTCCCATGGCATGAAACAAAAGACGATCTTAGCAGCGGCGCTCATTCACGATCCGAAAGTGCTGTTTTTGGACGAACCCACGATGGGGCTTGATCCGAAAAGCGCAAGAAATTTGAAAGATTTACTGCGCGGATTAGTGCAAAAAAGCACCACAGTTTTTATGTCCACGCACATCCTGGAAATCGCGGAATCCATGTGCGATCGCGTCGCCATTATCAACAATGGCAAAATCGCCGCCATGGGCACCATGGACGAACTGCGGCTGAAATCAAAGAAACATGACAAATCCCTCGAAGATATTTTTCTCGATCTCACCGGAGGCAGCGAATATGACGAAGTGCTGAGATATCTGGAGGATAAATGAGATGGGGACGAAACATCTGTTTTTGCTGTTGAAAATACGCATTCGCTCTTTGCTCAATAGTTTTTTAAAAGCCAAATCCTCGCGCCGCGCCCAGATTATTTTCACTGCTCTGGCATTCATCACTTTGATTATTTCAGTTTTTGTCTTGTTCGGCGAGATTTTCACTACGCTCGCCGCCAACGGTCAGTTAGCGAAGCTGTTGCAAGATACAGTTTTGGGACTGGCGTTTTTAGGATTCTTTATTTTCATGCTCGTCAGCGGCGCCACCATGGCAATCCACTACTTGTTCGTTTCCACTGATTTGCCGCTGCTTCTGTCCAGTCCCATTTCCTTGCGCTCAATTTTCAATTACAAATTAATCGAAGCCATGGTTGCCAATTCCGGTTTTTTTCTGTTCGCCGGATTACCGGCATTTATTATGTACGGCGTGGCTGTACACGCCGGTTGGTACTACTACCCTTTCATGCTCCTTACCGCGCTTCTTTTTCTCGCGCTGCCGGTTTCCATTGCTTTTTTGAGTGCGTTATTGATTGTGAGATTGGTTCCGCCGCGTCGCGCCCGGGAAATGATGGCTATTTTACTGGCAATCATCTCTTTCGCCATCTGGGCTTCGCTGCAAATCTTTCGCTCTGACACTTTGCAGCCCGGCTCCAAAAATTTTAATCCGCAAACCATCGAGGCCTTGGCGCATATTTCTCATCATCCGCTTTTCTACATTTTACCTTCGACATGGGCAGCGAAAGCTCTTTCGGGTTTCGCCAATGGCGATTTTCTGCTAATCTTGACTAATTTCGTACCTCTGGCACTGGTTTTTTATATCATTTATCAGCTTATCATCAAATTAAGCTACAGCGCATTCAACAGCGGCATCTTGACTTCCCCCGATACAGCAACGATGAGACGAAAAAAGACACATCAAAAACATTCTAAATTTACTTACGCCGAAAATCATCACGGAAAACTATCTTCCACAATTTTCGCCGTCTTTCGCCGCGACTGGAAAATGTTCTTCAGAGATTCCCGGCAAGTGGCTAATCAACTTCTTTTGACCGCTATGCTGATTTTTTTACCCTTACTGCAAAAATCCAATGCCACCGGTTTGGAAAATATTTTAGCCCCTTATTTGAAAATTGCCTTTTTCGGCGCGCTGGTCTCTGTGTCCATGAGTTCCCGATTAATTCCTGTCGAAGAAAAATCCTTTTGGATCACCAAACTCATTCCCGATCATCAGCGATATCCTTTGCTGGGTAAATTCCTATTATCATTTTTGACCAACACGATCTCTATTTTAATCGCCGTTGTCGCAGTGGGGGTTTATCTAAAGCATCCGCCTTACATCATGACTATTGCCCTTTTAAGCGCTGTGATATTGTCCATGAGCTTTTCCGCTACCGGGCTTTTCATCGGTGCGCAATTCGGCCGTTTCGACTGGGACAATCCCAAACGAATGATTACGCAAACGGGCAGTTTTCTGATGCTGCTTGTCGCGTTATTGGTCGTGGCGGTTCTCGGCGGAATTGGCGTTTTGATCTATCTGCTGGGCAATTGGCTGCAAATTTCAGTCTGGGCGATGATTATCTTTGGCGGCGTGATTGAATTTATGCTTTCGGCTCTCGTTACAGCAGCTTTCATTAATTTCAGCGCGAGGAAATTGGAACGGCTGGAGTGGCAATTTTAATTTTCTGTGAACAAAAAATTTATTATCGAGTATAAATCAATTAAATTAAGCAAATACAAATTTCGTGTGAAACCAGAGGAAGAGAATGGCCAGAAAACCCGCGCGTAATAAAGGCATTGTACGCGAATACGCCGAAGCAATTATTGTGGCTCTGATTGCTGCATTCATTCTGCGAATTTTTGTCATTCAGGCATTTCGCATCCCCACCGGCTCGATGAAAGACACCCTGCTCGTCGGTGATTTTTTGTTAGTGAACAAATTTATCTACGGCGTCCGCACGCCGGACAGAATTCCGCTGATCGATGCAAAAATCCCCCATTTCCGTCTGCCGGCAGTCAAAGAGCCGAAACCCGGCGATATTATCGTTTTCAAATATCCGTTGGATGAAAAATTGGATTATATCAAGCGCTGCATGGCTGTCGGAGGCCAAACCATTGAAGTGCGGAAAGGATTGGTGTATGTGGATGGCAAGCCTGAAGGGAAATACCAATTTATCGAACAAAAATATGATCCGGTCGAAGGTGAATACATCAAATATTACAAAGTCACGCGAGAAAACGGAAAAGTTTACACCATTCGGCGTTACGCCCGAGTGAATATGGAGAACGACAATTTCGGTCCGGTGAAAGTGCCGCCAGGCTATCTTTTCGGCATGGGCGACAATCGCGACAACAGTGCGGACAGCCGATCGTGGGGATTCATTCCGCGGGATAATATTTTGGGCGAAGCGCTGATTATCTATTTCTCCTGGGACAGCCATGTGCCGCTGTACAAATTCTACAAAAAAATTCGCTTTCGAAGATTAGCAAAATTGATTAAATAGAGTGAACTATTTTCAGGAGACCACGACTTTCGAGCCGTGGTTTTTCTTTTTGTAAATAAAAATTGCCGCTAATATTCCAAGACTTGAAGTTCAAATTTTAAAACCACCAGACACGAAGAAAAAAATTTGTGTAATACCATTTAACAACAATACCATTAAATTTTTTTCTAATTGTTTTGTCAGTAATGGTATTGTCAAAGTATTTTTGCTCCAAGACCACAATAATAGGAAGAAAGAATTTGGCTATCTATGAAGCTAAAGAATTCTTTGAGTCTTTGAGCCTTCGAGGCGCAAGAGAATCTTTGCAATGAAAAAATTCGGAATTTACCTGCACATCCCTTTTTGCCGACGAAAATGCGAGTACTGTGATTTTTACTCCATCGCGGACAAACCGAAGTTGCGTCAGCTTTTCGTTGAAGCGGCGGTTCGGGAAATCGAATTTTATCGCGAACATGCCGCACTCTCGCAACAGACAGTCACTTCGATCTATTTTGGCGGTGGCACGCCTTCTCTGCTGGAAGACAAACAAATCTCGCAATTGCTGGAAACAATTCAACGATCATTCCCGGTGAGTTGCGATTGTGAAATTTCTCTGGAAGCCAATCCGGAATCCCTGTCACTGGAAAAATTGACATTTCTCAAAGAAATCGGCTTCAATCGTATCAGCATCGGCGCCCAGTCCTTCGACGATAACGAGCTCAAAAAATTAGGCAGAATTCACTCGGCCGCCCAGGCAAAAAAAGCCGTGGAATGGGCAAAATCGGCAGGGTTTGAAAATATCAGCCTCGATTTGATTTTTGCCATTCCCGGACAAACGCCTGCACGATGGCGGTCAAATATAAGGCAGGCGCGTGAACTTCAACCGCAGCACATTTCCACCTACTGTCTCACTTACGAACCGGAAACCGAATTCGGGGAAAAATTGCAAAGCGGAGCTCTCAAAAAAATTTCCGAAGAAACGGAACGTATCATGTATCTGGAAACGATAGATTTTCTGGAAAAACATAACTTTATCCACTACGAAATTTCCAACTTCGCCAAAGAAAACCAGACCTGTCGCCACAATCAAACTTACTGGGATCTTTCGCCTTATCTGGGCATTGGGCCTTCTGCGCATTCTTACTGGAAAAATCACCGCCAATGGAACGTGCGCTCGGTTGTGAAATACATCGAAAAACTGACTTCAGGAAATTTGCCTGTGGAAGACCAAGAAAATCTGTCCCCAGAGCAGAAAGAGCTGGAATACATTTTTTTGCGGCTGCGAACCAGAGAAGGCATTTCATTAGAAAATTACCGCAAACTATCCGGAAAAGATTTTCTTTCTTCCCACGAATCAACTATCCAGAAACTTTCCAGTCATCCGGACGCACCCCTTTTTGAAATCGAAGATAATCGCTTTTTTCTCACTCCGGCGGGATTTGTTTTGTTTGATGAGATTTGTGGGATGTTTGCCAGCGACTTAAATTATCAGCACATTCGGGCCTCAAATTAAAAAAATGTCTTTTTAAAAAAAGTACAAAAAAGTGTTGCATTTGCAGAATTTAATCCGTATATTGGATTTGTTAATTAATTGTACGTTGTTTTTCTGCTTTATGATTGTTGTGAACTGATCGTTCAAAAAACATCTTTCACAGATTTGGTCAAATCGTAGAGAATGGTGCAAACAACTGTTCAATGCGATTTTTTTGTTTGACAACAAGCGATAACAGTGACGTACGAAACAAAGGTTTTTTTACAAAGGAATAGTTCAATGGAAAAAGGAACTGTCAAATGGTTTAATGCCTCTAAGGGCTACGGTTTTATCACTCGCGAACAGGGCGGAGACGTTTTTGTTCACTACAAATCAATCGAAGGCGATGGATTCAAGGCGCTGGACGAAGGTGAAATGGTAGAGTTTGAAGTCGAGAACAGTCCCAAGGGTCTGCAGGCGACCAACGTCACGAAAATATAGTTCAAACGGACTACTATAAACCCCGATCATAACCGGTCGGGGTTTTTTATTGGCCGAAATATTTTTTCATAGAAGCGCTGAGTCCCTCTGCTATTTGCTGACAAATGAAATGCAAACGAAATTGTTTTTTCCGATTATTTCATTGACTTATTCCCTATTAATTTATTATATTATAAAATCTTTGTCGAACTCAGAGTTCTTTATGAAAAATTTATATAAGCGGCTCGACATTTTCAAGTGCAAATCTCTGGGACACCAGCAATTCAAAAACCGCGTCTCTGTTTATCACGTACTGCGCGCGCGAAAGTGCTACCCCCAGGGATGCATTTATTTTCAATGGAAATGCAAATTATTCAATAAAGGAAAATCGTGCGCGCGCGGCTATCGCTTTGTCGGCAGAAAATGTTTTGGCTGTAAACATTTCTACGATGAAAAAATCAACAATCAGCCGGCTTTGCAGCTTACGGACGAAGAATATTCTTCTTTTCTGGCAGAGCTCGACAATTTTGAAGACTGGGTTCGCGAGACAGATCATCACAAGCTCGACATCGAGGGAGAAATCGTCTCGGTCAAGCCAGCACTGATGAAAACCATTCAGCACAAAAGCAGTCGTTTAACTTTGTCCGGCTATTTCATTCATTTCAGCGAAACTTTTGTTGGCAGAACGCACTGGGAAGATCATTGCTACGCTTTCGTTTATCCGGATCAGCAAAAACGATTTCAATTTGCTCCGGGAGATCGGTTTGAATATCGGGCTACCGTGCAATTTGAGCGCGGCAGATTGGTGTTCAAAAAATTGCACCGGATCGAATTCGTCGAACGTTCGGGAAGGCCCACATGGACAAGCAGCCAGGCGCTGGTGACTAAATTCACGGTCGTTTCCCTGAATAAGCAACAAAACAAGTGCCTTCATTGTCGTTACGGCGTTTTAGTGGATGTCTTGGATTACACTCGTTCCACCCGGCAAAAACGACGGGATTTAATGTGCCTGAAATCGGTGCAAAACCCCGAGGATTGTATTTTTCATCTTGAGGATCAACTCATCGAGTTGGCTGAACAATGCGGACAGGGAGCCGAGACAAACATTCTTTGAAGAAAATAATCAAAAATCTGAATACATAAATGTCAAGGAGGTTTACTTCAGTTATGGCAAAAGGAATCACGAAACGGAGCGAGGACTATTCACGCTGGTACACGGACATCGTGACGCAAGCCAAATTAGCGGACTATTCACCGGTAAAAGGCTGCATGGTGATTCGTCCGAATGGCTATGCGATCTGGGAAAATATGCAAGCTGTTTTAGATAAAATGTTCAAAGAAACAGGCCACGAAAACGCCTACTTTCCGCTGTTCATTCCGGAAAGTTTCATGAAAAAAGAAGCCGATCACGTTGAAGGTTTTGCTCCGGAGTGCGCTGTGGTAACTCATGGCGGCGGGAAGAAATTGGAAGAACCGCTCATGGTGCGTCCGACTTCGGAAACGATCATCTGGGCCATGTACAAAAAATGGATTCAGTCGTATCGCGATCTGCCGATTTTGTACAATCAATGGGCAAATGTCGTGCGCTGGGAAATGAGAACCCGACTTTTTCTGCGAACGACCGAATTCCTCTGGCAGGAAGGTCACACGGCACATGCCGCAATGGAAGAAGCCGAAGAAGAGGCGCTGAAAATTCTCAATATTTACACTAAATTCGCCGAAGAATACATGGCAATGCCGGTCATCCAGGGCGTGAAAACCGAAAATGAAAAATTTGCCGGCGCGGTGCATACTTACAGCATCGAAGCCATGATGCAGGATCACAAGGCGCTGCAGGCAGGCACTTCGCACAATCTGGGACAAAATTTTGCCAAAGCATTCGACGTCACTTTTCAAGATGAGGATTTGCAGGTGAAATACGTTTACGCGACGAGTTGGGGCGTATCAACGCGACTCGTTGGCGCGCTGATTATGACGCACAGCGACGACAAGGGTTTGATTGTGCCGCCCAAGTTAGCGCCCATCGAAGTTGTCATTATTCCCATCAGCAAAGGTGGCGAAGAACGAGAGAAAATTTTAGCCTACATCGAGCAGATTACCATCGCCTGGAACGGTAAATTCCGCTTCAAAGTGGACGACCGCGAGGGGTATCGCCCCGGCTGGAAATTTAATGAGTGGGAATTGCAGGGCGTGCCGCTGCGGCTGGAGATTGGTCCCCGCGATCTGGAGAAACAGCAAGCCACCATGGTACGCCGCGATACCGGAGAAAAATCTGCCGTACCGCAGGACTCTCTTGCTGACACCATCGAAACGACACTTGAAACAATCCAGCGCGATCTGTACAAACGCGCTCTGGAGATGCGCGAGCAATACACTTTCATGGCCGATGATTACGAGAAATTCAAAAAACAGATTGACGATCCGGGCGGATTTTTCTGGGTTCACTGGTGCGGCGATGCCGCTTGCGAGGAAAAACTGCAGCAGGAAACCAAAGCCACCATTCGCTGCATCCCGCTGGAAAACCCGCACCAAGAAGAAGGCAAATGTCTGATCTGCGGCAAATCTTCAAAAGAAAGAGTCATTGTGTCAAAGGCGTATTGATCATCGACATTAGCTGAAGAAGTACGAAAAAGTTAAGTTTTAAAGAAACATTTCTCAAGTTCAAGCGTCTAATTAACTGGGTTTGGGGACGAAATTGGTTTCGACGGGGGTTGAGGGGTTACAGACTGCATACCGAGGTCCTGGTTCCTCGCAAAACTGCCTGGAAACAAATGTAAACGCAGACAATTATGCGTATGCTTTGGCTGCCTAATTAGCAGCCCGTGTTGATTGAGTTTCGCCCGTCAAACTCATTCAACGCGACGACAACGACGGGATAGTTTCTTTGTTCGCCTGAGGCAAAGAAGCGAAATTTTATCAGGCTGGCTTTCCTTGAGATTTGTTTGCTGCTCTCGGGGAAGCGAGATTTGAGCGACAAACTAAGTATGTAGATGTCTGTAATACCGGACCTTCGGACGCGGGTTCGACTCCCGCCGTCTCCACAAGACAATTTTTTAGTGACAAAATGTTCTTCGCATTCAGAAGGAAATTTCATTTAAGCGAACGTATTAATAAAACTTTCTTCTTGATATTCATAATTCTTCTCTAAAATATCATTTTTTCACATTTGATTTTCCTCTATGATATTTCGTCTTGATGAATTTGCAACGAAGATTCGGCAATTAACAATTTATTGAAGCAGACAAAACGGATTTGCCAAAAAATTATGGGGGAAAGGTGATGAGTAAATTTCGTGCTATCCGAATTTTCCTTTTTATTCTGATTTCATTTCTTTTTATTTTTTCAACTAACCTGCTCCACGCCAAGCCTATTTTAATCATCCTCACCGACATCGGCGGCGATCCGGACGATCAGCAATCTCTGGTGCGCTTGCTTGTTTACGCCAATGAATTTAACATCAAGGGCATCATTCTCAAACACTGGAAGGGATATGGTGATGAAGGTTTTACGCCGCAGGAACAGTACAATTTGACAAAATCTTACATCAATGCCTACGGCAACGTCGTGGGAAATTTATCCCAGCACGCCAGCGGTTATCCCAGCGAAAGTTATTTGCTGAGCACCATCAAGCGCGGCGGAATAAATGTACCCTGGACGTTAGACAATTCGTACATCTCCAACATCATGAACAAAGTCATAGGCCCCGGCAAAGACACCGAAGGCTCCGACTGGATCATCCAGGTAGTGGATAATGCCGGCAACGCAAAAGTGAACATCGCTGCCTGGGGCGGAACCTCTGACTTGGCGCAGGCATTGTGGAAAGTAAAAAATACGCGCAGTATCAGCCAAGTGGATGCTTTCGTGAGCAAATTGCGCGTTTACTCCATCGAGGACCAGGATGATGGCGGGCACTGGATTTGTGATAATTTTCCTGACATTTTTTATGTTTACGCTCATTCTCGCGACAATGTGATTCTGCACGGCTCGTACCGCGGCATGTATCTCGGCGGTGATGAAAGTTTAACTTCATCAAATTGGGTGAGATCGAACGTTAGCTCAGGACATGGCTCTCTGGGCAATAAATATCCCATGCAAGCTTACACCGAACCGAATCCTTACGACTGCATGAAAGAAGGAGACACTCCCTCATGGCTTTATTTTCTAGAAAATGGATTAAATGATCCCTCGCACCCAAATTACGGTGGCTGGGGTGGCAGGTTCAGTAGAAACGGCAGTTTTTATCAGGACACAAAAGATCGCGTCAATGGCGACTACAGCGGCAGAGCCACTGTTTGGCGCTGGCGCGAAGATTTTCAAAACGATTTTGCCGCGCGAATGGATTGGTGCGTAAAATCATATTCCAACGCCAATCATAATCCACAGGCAAAAATTTCCGGATCGACGAGGCCGACTGTGGTTTCGGGCGAGTTAATTACACTCAGCGCTTCAGGTTCATCCGATCCAGACGGAAATTCACTATCGTACGAGTGGATTTATTATCCTGGTACCGGCTCGTTTTCCGGCACTTTTTCTCTGCCGGATGACAGAGGAAAAACTATCTCTTTTTACGCACCTTACGTTTCATCCAGCAGAACAATGCACATCATTCTGCGCGTCAAAGACAACGGTAATCCGCCGCTGGTGGATTACGAGCGAGTTATCTTGACAATCAATTCCGGCGAGGCGAAATTTCACATTGCCGGAAAAACAACATATTTTGATAATGACAATCCCATCCCTGACGCACGCGTTGTCTTGAGCGGCGGCGCCGATTTGACCTCATTTACCAGTATGAGCGGCGATTTCCGCTTTGACAATTTAGATGGCAACAAATCGTATTCATTCCGCCCCTTTAAATCTGCCGGCGAAGATATCGGAAAATATGCGATTTTCGGCTACGACGCCGCTCTGGTTGCGCGCGCTGCCATCGAGTTGATATCCCTATCTTCGGAGCAGCGCATCGCGGCAGATGTTGATAACGATGGTCAAATTACTCTCATGGACGCAGTGCACATTTCCCGCTACGCCGTCGGCTTGCCGGCCTTGGAAGACTCGCACGTGGCAGAATGGGAATTTCTGCCGGCGCACATTGAACTTTCTAATCTTTCTGCTAATAAATACGACCAGAATTTCAGCGGAATTGTTTTGGGAAATGTCCACGGCAACTGGCAGCAGCCAAACGGCGACAATGAATTTCCCAAGCCAATAAATCTCGTATCAACTACTGCGACTGAAGTGCATGCGGGCGAGAGTTTCTGCATTCCCGTGATTTTGGCTGGCCTCGATTCGGTGATTTCATTTGACCTAAATATCGATTTTGATCCCGATTTGCTGAATTTAGAAAATATCGAATCAGCGGCGGATTTTGCAGGATTTCAAATCGTCCATTATGAGAATCATGAGGGGAAACTCAAAATTTGCGCTTTCGGCACTGTTCCAGTTTACAACGCAGGCGAAGCATTGTTCATTCATTTCACAGTCAAAAAATCTTCCGCGCCGGAAACGCAAGTCAAATTTTCAAAGTTAATCATCAATCAGAATCATTTCTTCAAGCAGACACATCACATCCGATTACTGGATTTTCAGCAAGAATTGCCAGAAAAATATGCTTTGCACCAGTGTTATCCCAATCCCTTTCAATTTCAGGAGAACCTTTCAATTGATTTTTCATTGCCCCGGAACGACAAAGTTGAATTTTTCATTTTCAACACATTGGGGCAGATTGTCCGGCATTTTGGGCAGACAGAAATGCATGCCGGCATTCACAAATTGTTCTGGGACGGCAGAAATGACGCGGGACAGATTGCGAGCCCGGGAATTTATTTTTATCAAATGAAAACAGAGCAGTTCTCGGCGGTGAGGAAATTATTGATTGTGCGATAGTGCAAAACTATTTTTGTAAATAACTCATAGTTTTAAATATGGAGTGCTTTGCCTTTAAGCGCTGCACTCCGTATCAAAAAGCGCTTTAATTTAAACCTAAAACTCCCACTCCACGCCAAAAATCGGCAGCACTCCCCATTGATAAACTTTTTCCTGTTTCTGCCTTTTGTCATTCCAGAAGTAGTTGGCGACGTTTTTGCGATTATAAGCATTCCACACGCTAAAATAAAAAACGATGTTCGATTTGCTCAAAAGAAAGCGGCGATCAACGCGGAGATTCATTGAGTGGTAGTCGGGATAGCGAATTTCGTTGACTCGGTGCTCATCATACACTGCGCGATGATTTAATTTTGATTTTTCGATGTCAATGGGCGTGTAGGGCACGCCGCCGGCGTAAATCCAACGCATACTGAATTCCCACTTTTTGTTCGGTTTATAGCCGCCTTCCAGGCTGAAAGTCACGCGATTATCATAACTCCGATCTCGCCACTCATTATCCAAGCCCAGATAACGCGATTTGAAATAAGCGAAACTCACCAGCCCATAAACATTTTGCGCCAGTTTTTTTTGTATCATCAACTCAATCCCTTTTGATTCTGCTTTTCCTTTGTCCAGAAGCTGCTGATAGTTATTAAAAAAATCCTGATCAATGACAAAGATTGCCGGTTGCTGTGGGTCTAACGGAAAATTTCTGTAATTTTTCTGATAAACTTCTATCGTCAATTTGGTATTTTCCGTTATCAGATGCTCAATGCCCAAAATATAATGGATCGCTTTCAGACTTTTCAAATTTTTAAAACTTTCATTTTGAGAAAGCAACAGCAAGGGAAGATGTTGATAAAATATTCCGGTTGAAAAATTGATTGCTGTTTTTTGAGTGAGTTGATAATGACTGCCAAACCTCGGCGAAATGACCGTATTTTCAGTATAAGAGAAAAAATCCGTGCGCAGCCCGGCTGTAATAGTTAGCCGATTTACCGGATTTACAATGTAATTCAAAAAGCCTCCGACCAAATGTGCCGTTATTTCCTTTTCTAAATACAGTTCAGGCACATTCTCGCCTGTAGTGTTGGTCGAAGCAGCATACCAATTGTTGTATTTTTCTGTGATCCGCTTTGCTTCCACGCCAAACTCGACAGAGTGGTTTTTGTTAATTTTGAAATGATTTATATTGCGAAACTTGATCATTTGCTCGCTTGTTCTGTTTTTGACATCGTATTTGCCGGTAGTCGTTTCATACCAATCTTCATCGTAGTTATTTACCGTGGCAGCTAATGAAACATTTGAATAGCCGTGTTTCCCCCATATAGCCTGCCAGTTCATGCCAACCGTGCGTTGAATTAAATCCTGCCTCCCGAAATGAGTCATGAAATTTTCTTCTGCTGTCTCTCTGTCGGGCGCATTGTGGTCTTCCGAAAAAATTCCCAGCAAAGTTAACTTATGGTTAGTATTCAGATCAAGAACCACTTTTCCCTGCAAATCCCCATAAATTGGCGCTATTGAGGAGCCAACGTCGAACCAATTGATCACATAATCCAGATAACTTCGGCGAGCTGAAAAAAGCCAGGAGCCTTTTTCGCTAAATAAAGGACCTTCTGCCACGCCGCCGAAACCAGCCCAGTTTAAATCAAGTTGTCCGTCAAATTCATTTCTGTTGCCCTCGCGAAATTTGATGTCCATGATTGAAGATAATTTATCTCCGAATGTAGCATTAAATCCGCCGGTTAAAAATGTGACGTCTCGAATGAAATCCACATTTAAAATACCAATGGGCCCGCCCGATGCGGCTTGCTGCGGGAAATGGTTGATA
>JAADFU010000174.1 GCA_013152715.1 Calditrichota bacterium | reverse complement strand
TCTTTACGTTCTGCCTTTTAATGGCAATGTGAAAATCCTCCACTTTTAATATATGCTTTTTTAGCATTTCATCTCTGGCAACGATGGAAATTAACTCCCGGCTGGGTTTAATTTTAAAAACCTGAAAATCTTCATTAATTTGCAGCGGATTGATTTTATTTTGTATGTCAGCAAAAAATTCTTTCCAGATAAGTGCCGATTTTCAGTTGAGCAGGCTGATAAACGCTTTATCGTTGCAAATCGGAGACGTGGTAAACTTCAACGAGATTGGGACGGTCGCAAGTCTGAAATATCACGAGTTGATGAGACATCTGAATATTTTAAAAAAGACATTTATCACTTTAGAAGTTCGCCCTTTTTTCACCAACAAAAGGACAGAATTGGTCAAGTCCCCTAAAATCTATTTTCTGGATAGCGGATTGCGCAATGCAGTGATCAAAAATTTTCAAAATTTAAACCAGAGGAGCGATGGTGGGAGTTTGCGCGAGAATTTTGTGGCTGCGGAAATATTCAAGAATGACTCTGCATTAAACTATTGGCGGACAAAATCCAAAGCGGAAATAGATTTCATTTTTCAGAAAGACAGGACTATTATTCCCCTTGAAGTAAAATCAAAACTGCTGCACCCGAAAATTACAAAGTCTTTTCGCAGCTTCATCGAAAAATATCATCCGGCTATTGGTTTTGTTCTGTCAGATAACATTTTTGCAGAAAAAAAAATAAACAGCACGACGGTCAGGTGGGCTCCGCTCTATCAATTTCCGAAAATACTCCGAGAAGCCTAATCATCCCCAAGTCCCTTTTCTATTTTTCGATCACCGCCACCAGGCTCTTTCGAATTTCCCATTTCTTCATCAGAGAAAAGCCTTTTTTTTGTGCGATGGTAATGGTTTCCGCAAAATCTTCTTCAGAGACATGCCCTTTGGGTTCGGCAAAAAATACTTTTCCGCCGGGTTTCAGAAGATCAAAAATTTCTTCAAAAAAACTTGCAGAATCGGGCATTTCATGGACCACCGCGTAGGCAAGCGCAAAATCAATTTTTTCTTTCAAATCATCGAGGCCCAGGGAATAGAATGAACAGACCCTCGTTTCAATTATCCCTGACAATCCGGCTTTTTCAGCTCGCCTTTTCAATTTCGCCAGCATTTTTTCCTGCACATCCACGCAAATCACTTTTCCGCTTCTTCCGACCATTTTTGCCATTGGCAAGCTGAAAAAGCCCATCGCGCTGCCCACATCCAGCACTGTCATGCCCTGAGTGAGGTAGGGACTCAATAATTTTCCGGGGTTCTCAAACCAATTTCTCACTGGACTGAGAAGAATAAATCCCACCCAATACGGACAAACTTTTTCTTCCATATTTACCTCCTTGATTTTAAGATTTTTTTCCGGCACAGCAGATTCAAGGCAGATGTTCACGTTTGCATTAAAAAATTTAGCAAATATCGGCGTCAAAGTCAAGCTATTTTTCAGAACAAAGCTGTTTGTTTCTTTACTTCAACGTTATTCCCGACATTTTTCTTTGTGAGATGTGGAAAATTAAGAATTGTTTTTGTTTTGCTTTCTTGAAAATTTTCATTGACTTTTATTGAAATTTTTTTTAATTTAAAGTTTCGATTTTTTATGAGATAGTGTCAATTTCATTCTGGTTTCTACCCTGAAAAAAATAGTTAAAGGAGATAGACAAAATGGCAAAAGACCGAAGTTTTTTATCAAAAGTAAACAAAGCCGCCGGGCACGGCCAGAAATGCCCCACTTGCGGAGAGACGATCAGTACCGTTAAAGTGATCGCTTCTATTAAGAATGAAGGAAAGGATTCCTGGCGCTTCAAAGAGAATTATGTGGCAGTATGCAAATGCAATGAACAAGAAGTGTACGCTTAATTTTGTGTGAATGTGCTGATTGATGAAATTAATTTTAGCCACGAAGAACAGAGACAAAGTTCGCGAGATGAGGGGACTGCTCCATGATTTGGAGCTGGAAATCGTTTCCGGCGCTGATTTTCCCGAGCTGCCGGAGGTCGATGAGGACGGAGAAACCTTAGAGCAAAATGCGTTAAAGAAAGCCAGAGTGATTCACGAAATCACCGGGCTTCTGTGTCTCGCTGATGACACGGGGCTTGAAGTTGACGCTTTGAATGGACGGCCGGGCGTTTTTTCCAGCCGTTTTGCCGGAGAAAATGCCAGTTACGACGACAATGTTGAAAAGTTGTTGCGAATGATGGCGGATGTGCCGGAATCTGCGCGTACAGCGCGATTTCGCACCGTTGTGGCAATTATTGGCAAAAATTTTCGGCGAACAATTGAGGGTATCTGCCCCGGCATCATCACGCGCGAGCGCCGCGGAAGTCATGGTTTTGGTTACGATCCGGTGTTTCTAATTCCCGAATATGGCAAAACATTCGCTGAAATGGCTCTGGAATTAAAAAATAAAATCAGCCATCGCGGTTTGGCGCTGCAAAAGGCGAGACAGGTTCTGGAAAATTATCTGAAACAATTTTCATAAAAATCCGGTTGAAATCATTGAACCGGTCGTTTGTTCCATTCGGGGCGTAGCGCAGCCCGGTTAGCGCGCCTGCTTTGGGAGCAGGAGGTCCCGAGTTCAAATCTCGGCGCCCCGACTTCATTGATCCCGTTTTGTAGAAAAGCGGGATTTTTTTTGGGCCTCTAAAATCAATTATTAAACTCGTCTGGTTTTCCTTCTGGGGTAACTATTACTGTTTAGTCAGATTTAGTTTAAACATCTCCCCCTTGCCTCCCCTTCAAAGAGGGGCAAGAAAAGTCCCCCTTTGAAGGGGGATTTAGGGGGATGTTCGCTAGCTTGAATGACAGAAATGTTGTTACTCTGACTAAACAGGATTATTTTGCCAATCATAAAATACAACAAGTGATATTTAGTTATTTTGGCTGCCAAATTAAACCCTCATCGTAACCTTTTAGGTTAGCTTCCTTTCAAAAAATCTAACAATTGTCGCATGTCTTCTGGCAATTCCGAATCAAAGCGCAGCCTTTTGCCGGTCATGGGGTGAGTGAAACCGAGCGTCTTCGCATGCAACGCCTGTCTCGGCATTCGTTCCAGAATTTCTCGGGCAAATTGCTGGTCTTCCTGATTGAGGGAAATCGTTTGTTTGGTTTTTCCGCCGTAAGTCGTATCTCCGACGACAGGGTGGCCGTTGTAAGCCATGTGCACGCGGATTTGATGGGTGCGGCCTGTTTCCAATCGCAGGCGGAGATAAGAAACAAGATGAAATTCTTCTAACACTTCGTAGTTCGTGATGGCTAATTTCCCTTCGGAATCCGAAACCGTCATGCGCGTGCGATCTTTGGGGCTGCGAGTAACGAAACTTTCGAACCTGCCTTTTTTTTCTTCAAAATGTCCCCAGACAAAAGCGCGATATTCTCGTTCCGTACTGTGTTCTGCGAATTGCTGGGACAGAATTCCATGAACATAATCATTTTTCGCCACGACGAGCAAGCCGGACGTGTCTTTGTCCAGCCGATGGACAATGCCGGGCCTGAATTCGCCGCTCAAAGTGGACAGTTGCTGGCTGTGATAAACCAACGCATTCGCCAGAGTGCCGCTGGGATTTCCGTAAGCCGGATGCACGACGAGGCCGGCTGGCTTGTGCAACACCAGTAAATATTTATCTTCGTAAAGCACATTCAGCGGAATATTTTCCGGCAGCAGTTCGGAAGGTTTGGGCGGAGGAATACGCACGACAATTTCATCTCCGCCAGTGATCTGGTAACTCGGTTTTGCCAACTCTCCGTTGACGGTTACTTTTTCTTTTTTGATCAGTTTTTGTATTTGTGCCCGGGAAATTTTTTCCATTCGTTCGGCAAGGAATTGGTCGAGGCGTTCCCTTTCTTGTTCCGCGGGAACTGAAATCTTAAAAATCTGTTCATCATCGAATTGGGATGTCTCAGTCATTTTTTTTTGCCAGTCAGGTTGTTTCTGATATTTCTGAAGGAATCAATCAAAGCGGGTTAGAGAGTTTCCTCTTCCACATCGAGTTCGTGGTGATCGAAAATTACGTAGCCAATTAAAATGACCATGCCCACCGTGACCGCGATATCCGCCACATTGAACACCGGCCAGCGAATTATTCTCACATCAATAAAATCAATGACTTCTTTGTGTAGCAGGCGGTCGATCAAATTGCCAATGGCGCCGCCTAAAATGGACGCAAGGGCAAGTCTGGCCCAGACGTTTTCCGGTCTCATACGAAACAGGTAAATCAAAATCACCACACTGGCGATAGTGGAAAAAACGGTAAAAAATAAATGATTTCCGATGCGAATGCCAAACGCCATCCCCGGATTTTTGATGAACGTTAGCCGCAGCACATCGCCCAGAATTTGTTTGGTTTCAAACGGAGTCATTGTTTGGCTGACGATGAATTTTGTTAATTGATCGATAAGGACAATCAAAATCGTCCAACCGAGGAGCTTGTACGTTGATCGAAACACTTTTTTTTCTTTCTCAAAAATGATGAGGCAAGATTATTTAGGGCAAAAAATTTAACAACCAATGCGCCCAAAAAAGACGGGCAGGCTGCCTGTTATTGATCTTGCTATTTAATAATTGTCGTTATTTTTTTGAATTCCTGTTAATGATGCGGAAGCTATACTAACAGGCCCTTTTCCTCTTTCTCTTTGCAACTGATACAGAGTCTGGCGTAGGGCACAGCCTCCAATCGTTTCGGGTGAATTTCCGCGCCGCAAATGACGCATTCACCGTAACTTCCTTCCTCGATGCGGGCCACCGCGTCGTCTATTTGCTGAAGCACACTCCCCTCCATTGAGGCCAGTAAATAGGATTTCTCGTATTCATTGTAATCGGCGCCCTGGTCGGCCAAGTGAAAAGAAAGAGGATGTTCCCCGGAAAGCTCGCTATAGGATTTTTTTTTGTCCTTGTCATTTATCGTTTGAAGAATCTGTTCGCGCAAATCCATTAATGTCCTTTTGTAACGCTCCAATTTCCGTTCGTCCACGCACAATTCTCCTCTGTATGGTTCGACTTATTTTTTTCTGCATCGTTGGGCTTTGCAAGTTATCTTTTTGAATAATATAAAAATAATGTCTGTTTTCGGATTGCTATTATACGATTTTTATTCTAAAATGTCAAGAGAAATTTAGCCCTTTTCAGAACAAAAGAGAACCAAAACCGATGACGCACAAATTTGAGCGAGAACATTCCCCTCGCGGCGGCTGAGAAATTTAGCGAAAATTTTACCTACGCCCATAAGGAAAAGTTCCGCATCGGCGCGTTGAATCCGATGCGGAACTTTCAGGTCGTGTATTTGTTACCAAACTGAAGAACAAAGCGTTCATTTCATCAGAATAAGTTTGACAGATTTTATGAATTTGCCAGACTTCATCCGGCACCAATAAATTCCCGAAGCCGCTTCTCTGCCGTGCTCGTCTCTGCCATTCCAAAGCGCGACATGGCGACCGGCGATTTTTTGCCCATCCACTAAATTTCTGATCGCTTGCCCCCGCATGTTCAGGATTTGAATTTTAACGTTGCTCGTATGGGGAACCTGATAGCGGATTTTTGTCTCCATGTTAAATGGATTTGGATAGTTGGGCAGGAGATCGTATTTATCAGGCAATTTGTTTGCTAATCGCGAACGCACGTCAGTTGCGTTAGATGAATACAAAAACGGCATTGTCTGCGCGTCGGAAATATTATCCTTCAGATTGTAAAGAAAAATTTCTCCGCTGCCTTCAACATTTTCTTTTTTGCGAAAATGAATTCGGAATAAGCTTCCCGGCGTATTTTGCGTTATCGCTTCTGTATGGTAGCCTCCCACACGAATCGCGCCGGTGACCGTCTTCTCTGAAGACAGAGTTTCCCATGTTTCCGTCAATTTTCCGACTTCCACGCTTTCAAATTCGAGCACATTTTCAGGATAACCGATTTCTGCGCCGAATGCTTGAATATGAAGCGGATTATCCACATAAACATCTACGCTAAATGAGTTCGCATCCTGATTTTCCGCCTCAGAGAAGGTTAAACTCATAGCTTCCGATGTCGTCGTAAAAGCCGGCAAACAATCCATGGGCGGTTCCTGTCCTTCTAAGTACGCCAGAAAAATATTCAGTGCATCTCCGGGAGTGACGCCATTCGGCGTACAGTTCACATCAGAAACTTCCAGCGCGCACGGGTTGTTGCAATCGCCTGCCGGCAGTTGACCACCATTCAGATAAATTTGGAAGGCGCACAAAGCATCGCCGGGCGTGATGTCGTTATCCATATTCACGTCGCCGAGGAGACAATTCTGCAAATTCCCCAGATCGACTTTGTCAACGGCGGCCACCTGTTTGTGAGTTATCTCCTGGACAAAAGCGATCAATTGACAATTTTCTCGGACGTAATCTGAGGGTAATGTAAACTGTACGCTGCGCGTGATTGTGGTGCCCACTGCCGGAGGAGTGGCTCCGTTGAGAATATTAAGTCCATTGGCATCCGGAAACATATCCCTGGCGACAAATTGCAACGAATCCAGGCCCTTCCATGGGTGGTAAATATGCGACTCGTTCAAGCCAAAAAACAGATAATAGGTTTTCAAAAGACTATTTCCTAAACAGGTAATTGTTGCCGTCGCAGTAAACTGACCGCCATTTTCAGTGACGTTCAAAACAATATCCATGCCTGTAAAGTCATGTATTCTACTTTGAAAAATGGCCTGCTGCTGATTAAAAACAGTGCGCCAGTCTCCGTCGGCAGGAGTTCCGCCGATTTGCCTGTCCACTCCATTGAAAATAGCCGTGGGGAAGGCCCAAATGTCGTAAAACTCCAATCGTTGTCTTCCCTTAGGAACTTCAAAACTATCGTCAGCATGGTATTCGAGTATAGCCAGTTGGTCAGGATGAAGCTTGTAAAGGGAGTCAATTGCCAGCGCAGAGCCGGGGCAAAATATGCACCAGGTGCCGGTTCCTTTTTCTACCAATGCTTTGCCTATTTCATGAGTAAAAGTATTCATTAAAACGAGTGCAGAGTCATTTCGAGAATCCATATCTGACGGCAAATTGATTGCGGCAAAATATTTTTTTTCTGAATTTGTATCGGGAACAAAACTGCTGAACGAGACCGTTTGCGTTTGTCCTGAACCTAAATTATTGACTTGCTTGGTATCAATAATCACCGGAACTCCGTCCCAGTTGAAATACCCTAAATTAACAGGAAAGGATTCGGAATTTATCCCGACATTTCTGACCGATACTTGAGGGGCGATGGGAGTGGCTGAATCATAATGTGACAACAAGCTAAATGAATCAATCGCTAAATCGTTGTCTTGAGGTTCGCGAACGGTTACATCGTCGACGAACCATACATCTGCGTCAGAACCGTAATAAACAAATGCAATGTAAACTGTTTGCCCGACATAATTGGATAGATCAACCTCGATTGGAGGCCCTTCGAAAGTGCCGAGAGTGTGGTTATTGGGATGCATTTCACTGATCGTTTGAAAAGAGTTCGTATCGCTTTGCGACGTGGTAGATATTTTAATAAAATGTCCGATCCCATCATTTGGCCAATAATACCCACGTTCCCAGAATAATAGTTTCGCCGCGACATTGTTGCTTAACGTGATGGCCGGCGTGATTAACCATTCATTGTTTGTTTGGCTTGAGGAACAGTACCAAACTCCCGCAAAATACCTGCCGCTCTTTGCTCTTCCGCCATATTGAGTCCACTTTTTATTTGAATTTCCGAAAGATATTCTTGACCATCCGGTCGGTGGAAAATTAGATTCGAAAGATTCAAATAGCAAATCATTAAATCCCGGTTTACCAAAATCGTGTGAATCTGTAGTTGGCTGAAGCATCCGTATTGAAACTCCTTTGCCCGGCAAATAATGTTTTTGTTGTTTCTGCCCCAATAAAGGGGAAAACAACATGGCGCTGGCTAAAACAATTAAAAGAGACCTTTTCATGGTAACCTCCTTGTTTTGTAATTTGAATCTGTTCGTTGATTAGCGAACCGATCATTGTTTTTTGATTATGCCAACAAAACCTGCTCAAAGAAAATTATTAATGAGAATGACCGGTTGAAATAATTGGTGGCGGCCTTAACTTATTGGTTTTAAAGGGCTAAAACCTTAAATTCACATTAAAAAAGGAATTAAACTGCAAAGCCTTTGCGCTTAAAAATTCAAATACTGGCGGAAAAATTTTCAATTGGTCATCTACACGATCAATCTTTTCGGCAAAAGAATAGGCGACAACAAAATTATTTCATTAAAATAAGCTTAATCGTTTTTGCGAATTGACCAGCCCGCATTCGACACATATAAATTCCGGTCGCCGCCTCGTTGCCGCTATCGTCTTTTCCGTCCCAATAAATGGTATGCGCCCCTGGCTTTTGTTTCTGACTCACCAATGTTCTTATGAGTTGTCCCGTTGAATTAAATATCTGTAATTGCGTCTCACTCAAAGTGGGAATTTGGTAACGAATTGCTGTCCCGGAATTGAACGGATTCGGGTAATTGGGTTGCAAACGAAATTCATCAGGCATCTGATTCTTTACGACCGCGATCCCGGTAACGCTATTCAGATCAACTTTTTCCACCGCAGCAATTTTTTGGGAATTCATTTCCTGCACAAAAGCGATCAACTGGCAATTGTCGCCAACGTACTGCGGCGGAATAGTGAAGTCCACGCTATGAGTTACCTGCGTCCCTGCTGTGGGAGCCGTACCGCCATCATAAAGGTTTATTCCGTTGGAATTCGGATAAATTTCTCTGGCGACAAATTGCAACGAATCCAGACCCTTCCATGAGTAAGAAATATGGGATTCGTTCAAAGCAAAAAACAAGCGATATGTTTTTAATAACGTTTGGGCCAGATAGGTGATTGTTGCTGTCGCTGTGAACTGCCCATTACTGTCCGTAAGTTGCAAAGCTAATTGTATGCCCGTAGAATCATGGAGACTTTCGTCGAATAAAGCATTTTGCTTATGAAAAACGCTTTGCCAATCCCCGTTTGCAGCGGTTCCGCCGACTTGCCAGCGAATGCCGTTGAAAATTGCCGTGGGGAAACCTGTGACACGGTAATAGTTGAGTCGATAATTGGTTTGATCTGTCGCAAAAGAATCCCCGGAGTGATATTCTAGTACTGCCAGTTTTTCCGAATTACGACGGTACAATTGATCAATTGCTAAAGCGGATCCGGGACAATATCCGCACCAGGTTCCGGTTCCTTTTTCCACTAAAACCTTGCCAATTTCATGAGAAAAAGTATTCATTACTACTGTCGCGGTATCATTCCGAGAATCCATGTCAGCCGAATAATCTATTGCAGTGAAATATATTTTCTCACTATTTTGGTCGGGAGTAAAAGAAGAGAAATCAACTGATTGGGTTTCGCTAACATTCAAATTCGCAATCTGCTTCGTCTCGATAATAACCGGATTTACATGCCAATCATAATATCCGAAAGCGACAGAAAAAGATTCCGACTGCAACCCGACATTCTTAACCTCAACTCGTGGCGCGACCGCAGCGCCTGGTTCATAATGAGAACTTAATTTCAATGTCTGAACTGCGAGATCGTGATCTTCTGCTTCCTGAACCATGACATCGTCAATATACCAATTATCTGCATCAGAACCACTGTAAACAAACGCGATGTAAACAGTATCCCCCATGAAATTAGAGAGGTTGATTTCAACCGGCGGACCATCAAAACCATTAATCGTGTGATTGTTTGGTCTCATTAAGCTGAGTGATTGGAACGCGCTGATTGTTGTCTGCTCTGTTGTAGAAATTTTGATTTCATGTAACTTACCATAGCCTGGCCAATAATCCGCGTCTTCCCAGAATCTCAACGTTGCAGGCACAGAAGTGCCTAATACGATCGCCGGCGTAATCAGCCACTCATTCATCGTTTTAGTGTTGGAACAATAAGGGATTGCAGCGCAGTATTCGCCTGTTCGGGCTTTTGCAGCAAGATGAGTCCATTGCTGATTTGCATTCCCAAACGATAGACGCGCCCAGCCCGCTGGCGGGAAAGTGGAAGACTCAAACGATTCAAAAAATAGGTCGTGGAAAGCCGGCTTGTGCAATACAAGCGAGCCGGGAAGTGAGCGGATAATTCGTGGCGCTACCATCTTGTCGGGCAGGCAAGTTTGGCGAGATTTCTGTGCAAATAAAGATGAAAATAATAACAACAAGGCCATCAAAAACGCCGAAAGAATTTTTCTCATTGAACGCCTCCGTTTGATAATGAACATTTTTTGTGAAATGGGAATTTGTTTTAGCATGGATTCATCAAAATTTTTCAAGTAGTTAATACTACTTAGTCAGATTGCTTTTTTACATCCCCCCTTGTCCCCCCTTCAAAGGGGGGAACCAAGTAAGTCCCCCTTTGAAGGGGGATTTAGGGGGATGTTTGAGCGGATGTATACTATAAAAAATTATCGAAAATCTTAATCTGACTAAGTAGTATTAATCACTGTCTTTTACTAAGTAATTTCTTCGGAGCTGATCAGGAATGACTTTCTCAAAAGTACAAAATGGATATTTCAGGTGCGTCTGATTTCAGAAAAAATACCCGTTTTTTTGAAATTGACAAAAGGACTGCCCTTAACACTAATTTCAAAATCGACTCAAAAAGCCGATTTCCCAGCCTTCAAATTCCGGAACATACCGACAAATGCCGCCGACACAAACAAATCCGGCCTGCCGCGAGCCATACATCAAAGTAATTTGCTGAGTCGAACTAAATTGCAGCGTGAGTTGCCCGTAAAGCCACTTATTTCTTTCCAGAAAAATATTTATCAATTGATCCTGATTAGTAATTTCTCCCACCAACGCAAAACTCAGATGTGGCGAACGCGTCCATTCCACGAGCAATAAATCATTGTCGTATTCGCTTTTGTCAAAATTGTTGATGACGTGCTGGTGCTGCACGCTCAGATGAAGTTGATTTTTTTTATTCAAATCATAATACATATCGGCAATCGGAATCAGATTTTTTGTATTCGTTGTAAAATCATAGCTCCAGGCGCCTAACAGCCGTAACTGGCATCTGGCTTCCCATTCATGAAAAATTTCCGCGTAAAATTCTTTGAAAATTTCCTGCCCGCTGTGCGTGGCGGTCCGGCTGTGGTTGAAAGTAATCTCCCAATTTTCCGCCGGCAAATAGGACAATTCAAATTGATAGCCCTTTTCATCATTCATATTCAAAGCATGGGGATGACGATTCAGCAACGTGTAGGCATGTTGTCTGGTCAGCGAAGGCGCGGCGTTGTACTCCGTCGTCAGATCCGTGGAAAAAGAGAGATGGTCGTAATTTTTGTATTCCAGTGTCGCGGTCCACTTTTCACCGAATAGATTCAGCGCATTGTAAAAGCTGAAGTTGCCGTGCCATGACGGTTTCACTAATTCACCGTAAAATTCTCCCCAGTTCCAATTCGCCTGCACTCGAGACGCCCAGATTTGATTTAACTGGCGCTGGTTTTTATTTTGATGCAAAAAACTTCCGCCTAAAATAATATTTTCGCCGGCGTTAATTTCGCCATCCAGTCCCCAGACGAGATTTTTCCGGCGATTGTATTTGTCGCGCATTTTTCCGGCGATTGCCTGAAATTGAAAAATATCGCCGCTCTGTTCTAATTTAATCCCGTCGATATTCGTGTCCACGCGGAGATTTCGGTCTTCATAAGTGCGCAGCACAAGTCCTCTGCCGAAAATGGCGTAAAAATTGCCTACAGTCGCCGAAAAATCTTTGTAGTCGAAACTGATGTAGCGAAACGTGAGTTCGTAATTTTTAAGCAAACTATCCTGAACAAACACAAACGGATCCGGCGGGCGGTTCACTTCAAATCTTGCGCCGGCTTCCCATGAATGTTTCTGATAGGAAATATCGGTCCAATTCTCCACAATTTTGAGGTCGTGATTTTGCCAGCGAGAAAATTTGAATTGATTCTTCAGCGTGAGTTGCGCAAAAGATGAAGTGGCGAAAACAAAAAGGAACAAAAAAGCGAGACGAATTCTCATATAAATTTCGCCTTTCAATTTTTCACTGCTGCTTTTTTCCAGAATTCAACCAATTTTTCTTCCAATTCTTTTTCATCGCCCAATTTGTAGCCCTGATGCGTGTAGATTGCCTTGCCTTTGGCGTCAAGCAGCATGGTGAAAGGAATGGAATTGACCATTAACCGCGAGCTTATTTCGCTATTGGGATCGAGGAGAAAAATGAAATCGTATTTGTGCGATCGAACAAAAGATTTGACCCGCGCCAGACTTCGCGGGCTGTCCTGCGAGATGGCAATAATCTGAAAATCTTTGTTGTTGTACTTGTCTTTCAACTTTTGCAGCGTCGGCAGCTCTTTTTGGCAGGGCATACACCACGTCGCCCAGAAAGTGACAATTGTGCCGTCTTTTTTTAAATTTTTCTTCAAAACAAATTTTTTTCCATTGACGCCGGACAATTTCAGATGTGAAAGGTCTTGCGAATAGGCAAGCGCCGGAATAATCAGCAAAAAGAAAAGTATTTTTTTCATGAAGGCTCCCATTTTTTGTAAATTTTATTTCAGCAAGATAAACCGCGATGATTGCGATTTGACAAATCCCTGTGCCGAAAAATAATCCAGACGATAAATATAAATTCCGTTCGCTAATTCTCCGCCATCCGCATTAGTCGCGCTGAAAATGAAATCATGAAATCCGGCGCCTGTGATATCTTGCCGGCTCTCACGAACAATTTCCCCGTTCAAGGAAAACACAGTAAACTTGACTTTTTTGACGGCGGCATTGCCATAAAATCGGATTTTGGTTTCACTGTTGAATGGGTTAGGAAAATTTTTTAACAATTGCAAGGAAGGAGCTTGTGGATGGTAATCCGCAATGCCGCTACTGTTGGTGCTTGCTTTGAACAAAAAAGAAGCGGTTTGCACTTTCGCCTGCGAAATTTCTATCAACGCCTGTCCCTGTCCCGGCGTCTGACTCGTAAAAAAATGAACGCCAAATTCCAGACTATCGTTCGCAGCCACTGTTCCGGTCAATTGATCGATCCACGGCGGCGCGCAATTCTCAAAACACATGGAAGTTGACCAATCTGACGGAATTTCATTGGTGGCGCGATTCATCACAATTTCCAGATCCGCTGCCGTCAAATTAACAATAATTCCGCCAAGGGCGATTTCATCTCCGGGTTGCCCATTTTTCACTGTGTCCGCGATATGGACCGCAAAACTCTGCGCGATCAAGGAGCTAAAAAAGATGAGATAAACGATGAACGGACAAATTATCTTTTTCATCTTTGGCCTCATAAATTCTAATTCACGCTTGTTTGAATAATTTGTTTTGTGGAGCGATTTTGAATAAACGCGACAACCTGACAACGCTCGTACTGCCAATCAGGCCAATCCAATTCATAATGATAATTGGCGATGTTCGTATCGGCCGCAATCTCGTCGCCCTTTTCGGAAGAAAGGAATTTTCTGAATACAAAGGAAAAATCCTTCAAACCATTGCTTCCCGGCGGAGAATCAAAATGGATGTCATTTTCAATAACGGCAACGAACAGCTTTTGTGCTTCGTCGGAAAAATTCCCGGAAAATGAAAATATTTCCACGGAGACAAGGAGACGGCTTTCCATTAATCTCCGATCAATGGAAATTCCGTACTCTGAATTGTGACTCGAACCCGCCTGATCGAACTGGGAAATAATTTCGTTGTAATCATTGAGGTCTTGCGCCGCAGCGCCGTCGATTTGCAACGCCGGCACTCCGGTGATCGAATAGTAGCGCACTCTCTCATTGATTTGATCCGGAGAAACAAGGTAAAACGGATCATTGGGACTGGGCCAATTCACATAATATTCCATGATCACAAATGGCATGGAATGAGTCTCTTCATTAAAGCGATGCAAATTATTTGTCGCCGCCACGCACGGCGTGCAAGAGACATTGGCAAAGCCTTCGAGCAAAATTCTCTGCTCGATGGTTAATGTGTCATTTATTGAGTTCCATTCATCCGGCGCGATGGTGAAAAAGTGCGCAGATGTCAAGTAGCCATTTTTCCGAATTTCAATCTGGTGACTGCCAGTTTCCAGCGTCAGCGTGTCCGGCGTCGACTGCCCGGTCGGATTCCCGTCAACAAAAATGGGCGCGTTCGCCGGCGTGCTTTTCAGAACCACATAGCCGGTGTTACTCAGCGCAATTAGTGCAAATTGCGCCTGAACAATTTGATTCTCTTTCACCTCTACCACGACGGAATCAGGTTCAGCGCGATAGCCGTCGCGACGGACAGCGACGGTGTGCGGACCAACTTCGACGTTGAAAAGCGTATCCGGCGTCATTTTGCTTGTACTTTCACCGTCCAAAAAAATTTGCGCGCTGACATTTCCTGAAGTTGCGAAAATTGAACCGTATTTTTGAGAATTTTCCACGCTCGTCGGCTGCTTGACGCCGCAACTGACGGAGAGAATAGCAAGCAAAAAAATTACGCGTTTCATTTTGCCCCAGAAAATAGATTAGAATTTGACCCGAACAAAATTTGATGATAGTAGTTAAATTATAAGAAATAATTCATTGAAAATCAAGCAATTTTTATCAAAAGAGCCTAAATTATTTCGATTGCACAATTCCAATTATTTTTACTTCTTACAAAATTTACTATTCTTTGCTAAATTTGCTGAATCTGTGGCATATTCGGCCGCTATTCTGAAATAATAAAATTTAAAAAAACAATTTTTCTAACAAATTTTTTGAATGTCCCCCAAAATTATCAAATCTAATGTGTGATATGATTCGAAAAATAAAAAAGTTATCTCCGGGGAATAATCTGAAAAAGCTATTTCCCGAAATTCACAACTTTATTTCAC
>JAADFU010000173.1 GCA_013152715.1 Calditrichota bacterium | reverse complement strand
CCGGTAATGGCGACATTTGTCGCCTGGTAAGCGTAAATGAAAGGAGAATAATTGAAAAGCTCGGTTCCCTCCCAACGAGTTAAAACCAGGGGCAGATAATCTTCCGGCTTTTGGCTAAATTCCAATCTGGCGCCTTCGGACAAATAGAGATGAACATTACTCTTCAAATGAATGGGGCCGTTGAGATAATAAACGCCAGGGGGAACGATGACTTTTCCGCCTCCTTCCTGATTGCAGCGGTCAATGGCTTTTGGCTTTTTTGAACGGTTCAAAACACGCTGTCACCGAATCGCCGACAGCGCCGAAGTCCGTCACTCGATATTCACGCTCGGGAAAAACCGGCGGAGTTATTCTGCTTTCAATGATTTGAACCGCATCCCAGGCCGTTTGGATATGATTTTTTTGACACGAAATTTGTAAAATAGTCAGCAGGAGAAAGATAAGGAAAAAATAAAACAAAAATTTTCCTTTTGCTTTTTTGGGAGTTTTCATTTTGCTAAAATTTTCCTCATTTTTTATGGTCAAATTCACTTGAAAATACGAAAATAAAAGAACCATGTCGGCCCAATCCTTCTTTTGATGAATAAAAATCATTCATCTCCAGAGCAACGGCGTCCTCAAAAACCGGATTTGGATCTTTCCCTGGATCAAGATAATAACATTCTTTTCCTGACATTAACGATTTCGAAAAATCAGAAGCGAGAACCGTTGCCGAGGCAAAAAAATTACAAATAGAATTTTATTAACAATTGCTGTCTTCATAGGGTCTTTTCTAGGGTCTTTTCTCCGCAAGTCTATATTTTTGGAATAGACATGATCATTATCGTTTAAATCGAAGTTTCTTGGGAAATACTTTTACATCCTCGGCCCATTTCTGCCATTGTTTTCTCATCCGCTTTACCTTTTTCGGATATTTTTCAGTCAAATTTCTCCGTTCCGTTCGATCGTCTTCCAGATCATAAAGCTCCCACGATTTCAATTTTCCGTCCATCACCAGTTTCCATTTCCCCTGACGGATAGCGCAATTTCCCAGATGCTCCCAATAGAGCGCTTCGTGACCTTGCCGTGTCTTTCCCTTTAAAGCGGGTAGCAAACTTTTTCCATCTAATTTATGAATCTTTTTTCCTTTAAATTCTTCCGGATATTTGGCACCGGCAACATCGAGAATCGTAGGCATCAAATCAATGACATGTCCCATTTGCTGCGTCATAGTATTTGGTTTTACTACGCCTTTCCAGCGTGCAATTAGCGGCGTAGAAATGCCACCTTCATGAACCCATTTTTTGTAACGGCGAAATGGCGTATTACTGGCATTTGCCCAACCAATGCCGTAACTCATGTAGCTGTCCGGACCACCTGGCATGATTTCCGGAGAGTTGCCCCTCAAAATTTCTGCGCAGCCGCCATTGTCAGAAAGGAAAAAAATCAATGTATTTTTATCAGCGCCGGTTCTTTTCAGCTCTGCCAGAATCCTGCCAATCCCCTGATCCATCCGATCAATCTGCGCGGCATAGACTGCCATTCTCATGGCTTCCCATTGCTTATGTTCAGCACGCTCCCATGGTGGCACACGATTATCCCGTTTCGAGAGTCCCCATTTTTCATCGATGAGTCCCAGCGAAATCATTCGCTCCCTTCTTTTTTCTCTCAGAACATCCCAGCCATCCAGATATTTATCTCGATATTTTTCAATATCTTCTTTCAAAGCATGCAGAGGCCAATGCGGTGCAGTAAATGCTGTGTACAGAAAAAACGGCTTGTCGCTATTCGCATAATTTTTTATCATTTCTACCGCATGATCGGCAATGGCGTCCGTCATATAGAAACCATGGCCTTTTTCCACAATTTCCTTGTCATCATTGACCATGATGCGAACTTTATCCGTTCCCGGCACAACATAGCTGGTGTCAAAATAGCTACTCGCGCCGCTGATTAAGCCGTAATATCGCTCAAAACCTCTATTTAGCGGCCAATGCGGACGATGTTCCCCAACATGCCATTTCCCGGACATCAAAGTGTGATAGCCTGTTTGCCGAAGGACCTCTGCGATCGTGACACAATGATCGTTTAAATAACCTTGATACGCCGGTGGTCTGGGCTGATTTTTGCGATTTATCATGCTTCCCATTCCAGCGCGATGAGGATAAAGTCCGGTCAAAAGAGACGCCCGCGTCGGACAGCAGCGTGCGCAATTGTAAAATTGGGTAAATTTCAAGCCCTCCTCTGCAAGGCTGTCAATATTCGGCGTATTAATTTCCGAACCAAAACACCCTAAATCCGAATATCCCATATCATCTGCCATGATGAGGACGATGTTAGGCTTTTTCATTCCAGCGCCCAATGGCAAATCAACCAGAGGGAGCAATGAAAAAGCGCCCGCTGCTGCGATTGATGTTGAGAGAAATTCCCTCCTCGAGAGCTTATTTTTCACACGAAATTCCTTTTCAAATGCAGCGCCAAAATTTGATTCTACTCGTTGTAAACACTAAATTCAAACCGCAATTTTCCGATAGACGGCAAACTTTTTCCTTTTAGCCGTACCATCGTCAATGAATCGCCCCAACTTTCCCAGAGGTCACGGTTTTCTTTTTTATCAAAATGAACTTTTTGGGGGACAAAGTCCAATTCTCTCGGATCGTATTTCAGAAGAATTGAGAATCCCTGGCTTTGTACAAACAGCAATTCGCCCGAAGAAATTTTTTCAACAGAACAGGGCGTCAAAAAATTGAATTCAATATCGCCGGTTTGATTTTTTAATATGTAATCTTCTGAAATGACGATCTTTCGTTGCCGAAAAAAATCAATTGTTCTTCGCCATTTTATCACATTCGCCTCTGCAGGATAAGCTTTGGCAATATCCAGCGAAAAAGAAACTTTCTCATTATCTGTCTGGTAGCGAACATTCTCCGCTCTAAATTTTGCACCGTTTTGTTGCATTTGGGAATTAATAATTGGTAAATTGTGGGAGCCGGATTGCGTAAACCAGAGTGTGTACCGCTTGCCGGAAAAGGTAATTTTTTTGTAGGTGTCTTTTCCTGCGTCGACAATCACCGGCTTGCCATTGTAATACAAAATGAATTGTCCGACATCATTGTGATTGTGACTTTCGCCGTTAGTCCCGCCTTTGGCAGCGATGAAAAATCCTTTGGGAGAACTCGCTGCCGAACGAGCGGTCATAACTTGAATTTCCGGGAAAAAAGAATCTCGCACATAAGGCAAATTTGCCTCGGCATTTCGAATTTCATCATAGAGAAAAATCTCATTCAGACAGCGCCGCATTTCCGGATAGGATAAAGAAAATTTTTCCGTTTTGGCAAAGTGAACAGCCAACGCGACTAAATTGGGGTCTTTAATTTTTTTGCCAAAGCAATAAAGCAGTG
>JAADFU010000172.1 GCA_013152715.1 Calditrichota bacterium | reverse complement strand
TTTTATGAAATTATACTTTACATTTAGACGTCTAAATGTAAAGTATGGTTTTAAAATGGTTATACGACCCTTCTGGATAAAGCGCATTGAACAAGCATGGCACAAGCGTCCTATCGTCTGGCTTTCAGGCGTGCGACGCGTTGGAAAAACAACGCTTGCGAAAATGTTTAAAAACGCAATTTATCTAAATTGTGATCTCCCATCTGTTGCTCGCCAGCTATCGGATCCTGAATTTTTTTATGCCAATTTAGAGAAAAAAACATTAATCATCTTTGACGAAATCCATCGGTTGGAAAATCCCAGCTTGGTATTAAAAATTGCTGCGGATAACTATCCCCAATTAAAAATATTGGCTACAGGTTCGTCATCATTAGCTGCTACAAAAAAGTTTCGCGATAGTCTCACTGGACGAAAAATCACGATTTATCTGCCTCCAGTGTTATGGGATGAGTGTCGGGACATTTTTGGCATAAAAGATTTTGATCACCGCCTTTTGCACGGCGGTTTGCCAGAACCGTTACTTGCCAATAGTAAAGATGAAACCTTTTTTTCTGAATGGATCGATAGCTTCTATGCTCGCGACATTCAAGAATTATTCGGAATCCGAAATCGTATTGGTTTTATGAAATTGCTGCATCTTTTATTACGTCAAAGCGGTGGAATAATTGATTTTACAAGTCTGGCTAAACTCTCTGATTTAAGCCGTCCTACCGTGAAAGCTCACATAGAAGCTATGACGATTGCGCATGCGATTTATTTGCTTTCCCCTTTCTACGGCGGCAGTCGCCGCGAAATTACCCGGCGACAGAAATGTTATGCTTTTGACACTGGATTTGTCACTTTTAGCAAAGGCTGGGACACAATCAGACCTGAAGATCGCGGTATCCTATGGGAGCAGCTAATACTCGATGCTTTAAGAGTATCTGTCCCCGAATTCAATCTATTTTATTGGCGCGATAAATCGGGACGTGAAATTGATTTTGTAATAAAAGGAACCAGACAGCAAGTGCATACCCTGGAATGCAAAATACGCCCGGACGATTTCACGCCCAAAACATTACTCCATTTTCGCTCTCTTTATCCTGATGGGAAAAATTATGTCATCTGCCCTCACATTGCAACTTCATACAAACGCCGCTATGACAATTTGGTAGTTACTTTTTGCTCGATTAAGGATATCTATTCCATGTTTCAGTGATTCTGCTATATTGCTCTGGATTATAATTTCTCGATCACGCTTTTCAATTTATTCTGGATAGTCTCTGCCACCTCAGCCAATTCCGAATTTTCCACAGCCTTCATCGAAGCAGCGGGATCAATCGCGGCGACGATAGTTTCGTCATTATCGTTGACATAAACAATTACGTTACACGGTAACATCAACCCGATCTGTTCTTCTGCCAGCAAAGATTTATAAGCAAATGGCGGATTGCAGGCGCCCAAAATTTTGTACGGCTTAAAATCAACGTCCAATTTTTTCTTCAGCGTGGCTTTGACATCAATCTCAGTTAAGATACCAAAACCTTCCTTTTTGAGTGCTTCGGTCACTTTTTCGATAGCCTGCTCGTAGCTCAGGTCGATTTTTTTTGTAAAAGCATAATTGGTCTGTTGCATAATGATAGCCTCCTGACATTATTGTTGATAAAGCAAAAAACGTAATAAGGAACAAACGTTCCAATCTCACATTAAGTATAAATTTCAAATAAAAATAACCGGTTATTACCGACTGCAAAAAAAACTTATTAAGGACAGATACTCTAAATTAGATGCAGATTTTGTTGTTTTGCTTCAAATTTTGATACAAATAATTCTTACAAATTACATCCGTGGGGGTCTATTCTTTTATGTCCTCTGCTTCCTGATTTGTTCTGACTTTTCGAATGCCACCAATTTGTCTCTTTATCCCACCAACCATAGCCGCCATTATAAAAATATCGTTTCTGTTTTTTTGTCAAAATTTTAGCAATTTTATCTCGAGTCTCCAGTTGGAGTTTCAAAATTTTTTCTTCGAGATGGAATATCTTTTTCCGAAATGATTTAATTTCTCTGATGTCAATTTCCGATTGCCCGAGATAACGGCCGAACTCAATCTTCAGAATCTGCAATTCTTCTTGTAGCGGTATAATTTTTTTGGAATTTTTATTTCGAATTTTGTTGAGCTCTTTAACTTCTTTTGCCGCCAGAGCATATTTTACAGGCACGTTGCTATTCCACCATTGCGCGCTGGCATTTTTCTGCCACTTGTCAAAAGGACAGCCAGCCTGCGAAAAAACTGACGAAAACAGTGCAATTAGGCTAATTACTGCCAACAAAAATGCTGGCTTGGCTTTATTTCTCACCATCGCTTTCTTCTCCCTTTATTAAAGGGAAATACCTGCCTGTTTTTGTTTTATATTGCAAGTAGGCATTCCCATATTTTTCAGTTAAAAACATTTCCTCCTGTCGGATTTGGAGTCCCAGAAGTAATATGCTCTGGATATACGAAGCAATCATAATAGCATTAGGGACAATAAGAATTAATGAGAATTGAAAACATAAAAGAAACAGAAAATATGGATTCCGCACATATTTGTAGAAACCAGTGGTAATTAAATCATCACTTGATTGATAATCAAGGCCAACCCGCCATGATTCGCCTAAATTTAGCCTAACTGCTGTCATGAGAAATATCGATATTATTCCAAAAATAAACCCAATCCAATGAAACAACGAATTATCAAGGCGTGAGATGTTATGTACCAGCCCCCAAAAATCAAAATCTGCGATCAGGTAAATAAAAATAACAAGGTAATAGATTAGCGTAAAATAAATAGCGTTTCCGAAATAGCGTTGCATTTCATTGGGCGCGTTCCTGCCAATATAAGTATCTGTTTTATCATACTTGCGCCTGAACAACCATCTTAACAAAATGTCTTGAAGAAAATACAATAACGCCAGAGTCAAGAAAAAGATTGCTGGTGTTTTCATTTTTCTTTTTCTCCAATTTCAAAATAAGCCTGCAACATTCGCAGTTCGTCTATACCACAAATGTCACGTTCTATCAATGGAATTTCGGCAAGTATTTTTTTACCAAAAAGTTGGTGAATTTTAATCAAGTATTTTTCTTCCACTTCTCGACGCTGGCGGAGAAACTCATGTTCTGAGTGAGGAGTTATTCTATTAACAATGGCGCCACTCACACCGATGCCATGTTTTTTCAATAATTTTATTGACATTTTCGTTTCCAACAGCGGAAGCCGCTCCGGATTCAATACAAAAACAAAACCCGTTTTATTGCTATCTGTCAATATTTCTCTGGCGTATTCAAATTTCTTTTTTCTCTTTTGCAGTAAAGATAACAGGGAGTCGTTTTGTTTTAGATGTTTGTTCCCATTAATTGCCGCGAACATGTCCTGCACGTGTAGTGTTTTTTTTCGTCTCTGTATTAAACGATCTATCCAGGCACCCAGTATCTCAGGCAGCGAGAATAACCGTAAAGTATGTCCTGTGGGCGCGGTGTCGAAAATAAGCTTTTTGTATTGGCTGTCTTCATCCTCAATCAATTCAATAAATTTGTCAAAAATAGCAGCCTCCTCAGCACCAGGGGAAAGGTATGCAGCTTCGATCTGTCGTTTTATTTCCTCGATCAACACGGGGCTTATCACGTTACCCAGATCAGATTGAACTTTTCGGATATATTTTTTAGCTTCTTTGACCGGGTTTATTTCCAGCGCCTGGAATTGGGGTAAAATATTTCTGATTTTATCGCCAATCTTTTGGGCAAAGATATCGCTCAACGAATGAGCAGGATCAGTGGACACCAGAAGCGTATTATCTCCTTTCTCGGCACAAAGAAGAGCGTAAGCCGCGGCACAAGTTGTTTTGCCCACTCCGCCTTTGCCAGCAAAAAAGATAACGCTCTTGTTTTGCAATATGTCAACAACAGAAGTCATATCTGCCAAACCGTTCAAATACGACTTCGTACCTTCGTCCCATTCGTTGCTCCCATGTTTCTAATTCCGAAGCAAGGTAAGGGAGCAGTTCCAGGGTGTAATAAGAGGTCGGCGTGGGAATCCCTAACAGATCGCCAAAACAGAGCACGAAAAACATATCCTGCAAATCAGCAGCTTCCTGTGCCATGATGCCGGTCGCCTGAGCTTTGAATAAGCCCTGGCAAAATTGATTGAAGTTTTCTTTTAATTGTCGGCTTATTGATTCTTTCATATCTGTTTCCTTTCAAAATTTATTTAATCAGGTTAAATCGCCTTCTCTCCTTCCTCGCCGGTGCGTATACTTTTTGCCCTCAAAACCTCGCTTACAAAAATTTTGCCATCTCCGATACGTCCGGTGTGTGCGTTTTGATGAATACATTCGACAATTTTCTCCACATCTTCTTCGGGACAGACGATTTCTATTTTTACTTTTGGAGTGAATTCTACCACATAATCCTGATAGTGGTGGGGATAGCTTTCATCTTTTTCTCTACCAAAACCTTTCACATCACATACTGACATGCCGTGAATGTGAAGCTGTTTCAGGGCAGTCTCCACTTTGTTGAGCATAAAGGGTTGAATGTAAGCTTTTATTTCTTTCATGGTTTTTTCCTCCGTCTTATGTTTAAAATTCCACCTTTCTCTTTTCAAACCAGCTATAGAGAGTTGGTAACACGAAAAGTGTGAGCAGGGTTGACGAAAACAATCCCCCAATAACAACGGTAGCCAGCGGTCTTTGCACTTCAGAACCAGTACCTGTTGAAAAAAGAAGCGGCATTAGTCCCAGACTGGCAACAAGAGCCGTCATTAGTACCGGGCGCAATCTTAACCTGGCGCCCGTGACTACTGCGTCGTGCAAATCAAGACCTTGCTCTCTTAATTGATTGAAATATGAAACCATCACCACGCCGTTTAATACTGCGACCCCAAACAGCGCGATGAAGCCAACAGAGGCGGGCACACTCATGTACAATCCTGACAGAAATAGTGCCAGAATACCACCGATTATGGCGAAAGGTACATTTAAAATAATCAGGAATGCATTCCGTACCGAATTGAAGGTTGAAAAAAGCATAATAAAAATCAACAGAATTGTTAACGGCACAATTAGCGAGAGTCGTGCCATTGCCCGCTGCTGGTTTTCAAATTGTCCGCCAAAGGTAACATAATAAGCCGGTGGTAAGGTAACTTTTCTTGCTATTTGTTCCCTGACTTCACTTACGAATCCTCCCATATCCCGACCTTCTACGTTGCATTGAATCGATATTCGGCGCTGGCTGTCATCCCGGCTGATCTGTTTGGGGCCCACAATAGGACGAACTTCGGCGACTTGAGACAAGGGAATTCTGCCTCCATCCGGTGTTGAAATCAGAATGTTTTTTATCTTTTCAGCGTTGTCCCGATAAGATTTCTTGTAACGGACAAAGATATCAAAGCGTTTCTGACCCTGGAATACCTGTCCCACCGTAGAGCCGCCGATCGCGGTCTCGACCACCTGCTGCACCTCATCGACGTTCATCCCCAGCCTGGCGATTTTGTCTCGCTTCACTGTAATTTGTATCTGCGGTTTGCCGCTGATTTGCTCTAATTGAACATCAGCCGCGCCGGGGACGCTTGCCACCACAGCTTGAATTTCTGTCCCTTTTTGAGCTAATAGATTCAAGTCATCGCCAAATAGTTTGATGGCTAACTGTGCTTTTACGCCGCTGAGCAATTCATCCACACGCATCTGAATCGGCTGAGTAAAATTAAGCTGCACACCAGGAAATGAACTCAGCTTTTCCCGCATCTTTTCTACCAGCTCTGCTTTATCTTTAACTGTCCATTGGTCTTCCGGTTTCAGAATTACATAAATTTCCGAATTATTGATTGGTTCCGGATCGCCGCCAACTTCTGCCCTGCCAACTCTTGAAATGACATCTACCACTTCCGGAAATTCCAGTAGAAGGGGTTCCATGGCGCGGGATACTTCGCCGGCTTGTTGCAGTGACGTACTCGGCGAAAGGGTAATTCTGATGGCAATTGTGCCTTCATCTAAAATTGGCACAAACTCCGTTCCCAGAAATGGAATAAGCGCCAGACTACCGATCAATAAAATGATTGCAACAATAAGGGTTAGGGTGCGTCGTTTTATCACACGTTCCAGAATAGGAAGGTAGATTGATTGTAAAAAGTTAACGATTATATTTTTTTTCTCCTTTACACCTTTAGAGAAAAAATAGGTGCACAAAACCGGCACCAGTGTTAAAGAAAAAATCAGCGAGCCTAACATGGCGAAACTGATCGTGAACGCCATCGGGCTGAACATTTTCCCTTCCACATCTTGCAGTGTGAACAACGGTAAGAAAACAATGATGATGATGGAAATAGCAAACACGATTGGTCGCCCGACTTCCCTCGCTGCCTGTAAGATTACCGGAACAAGTTTTCCGTCATGGAGGTCGGTATCACCCAGATGCCGGATGATATTTTCCACCATGACAATGGCGCCATCCACCATCATGCCAATTCCGATTGCCAGTCCGCCCAGCGACATCAGGTTGGCAGACATACCGATGTAATTCATCAAAATAAAAGCAGTTAATGCCGATAACGGCAGGGTAAGGGTTACGATAAAAGCGCTGCGTATATTTCCCAAAAACAGCAACAACACAATAACCACTAAAATTCCGCCCTCCAGCAGCGCATCTTTCACCGTATCGGTCGCCTTTTTAACCAGATCTGCCTGATCGTAATAGGGAACAACTTTGACGCCCTCTGGCAGTGAAGCGTTGATCTGTTCTACTTTTTTCTTCACATTGTCGATGACCTCTGATGTATTTTCACCCAACAATTTCAAGACGATCCCAGATACTACTTCTCCCTTGTTATTCATGGAAACAAGCCCGCGGCGGATTTCTGGACCAAAGGTAACTTTTGCAATATCACGAATGTAAACCGGAATTTCATTTCTGCGTACTACTTTTATATTTTCGATATCCTTCAAGGTTGACACCCAGCCCAATCCGCGAATGAGATATTCCTCAGAATGACGAACAATAAAATTTCCGCCGACGTTGCGGTTGTTTGCTTTTACCACATTCAGCACTTCATCGAGGGTGATGTTGTATTTTTGCATCAGCACCGGATCAAGTTGAATCTGATACTGTTTTTCCTCCCCGCCAAAGCTCAATATTTCAGTAACACCAGGAACTGTACGCAGTTGAAACTTTACAATCCAGTCCTGAAATTCTCTTAATTCCATCAGCGAATAGCCTTCGCCCTGCAAATAATATTGGTAAACCTGTCCCAAGCCGGAGGTGATAGGCCCCAATTCCGGATCACCAAGTCCATCAGGTATCTCCCCCTTTGCCGATTCCAGGCGCTCAAAAACCAATTGCCGGGCGAAATAAATATCCACGTTGTCTTTAAAATAAACCGAAACGACTGATAAGCCAAAGGTTGAAATAGATTTTACTTCACGGATATCAGGTAATCCGTTCATTGCTACTTCGATGGGATAGGTGATTAATTGTTCAACTTCTTCCGGCGCCAGACCGGTTGCTTCAGTAAATACCTGAACCAGAACCGGTGAAACATCAGGAAAGGCATCTATCGGCAATTTTTGTAATGAGATGACACCGCCAGCAACAATCAATACAGTAAAAATCAAAATTAACAATCTTTGACGAGCAGCAAATTCGATAATCTTATTGATCATGTTTGACTCCCCATGAATTTTAATATAGTGCTTGCAATTTTAAATTATATTTATTAGATTAAACAAAAATATAATGAGGTGAACTATGAGTAATAAACTCACTGCTGATATTTCTGAAACTAAATCAGGCAAAATTCGCATTGAAATTGACAAAAAAAACTTCGAACGTTTCTGTAATGCTTGTGGATTATTTAAAAAAGAATTTCTTGAATTATTGGGACAATCTGAACAGGATCATCAACAAGGGCATACAACGGAACGAGAATCACTTTTTGAACTGATTAAAGAATAATGCGAATTTTTACAACGAAAACCTTCGATAAGCTTTTTCAGAAGCTTGATAATAAAATTCAGAAGAAAGCTGCTGAAAAAACCGAACTATTTAAAGAAAACCCATTTAACCCAACTCTGAGAACTGAAAAGCTTTATCCTAAAGGACATGATGTTTGGAGTTTTAGGATAGATTATAACCACAGAATTGTTTTTAAGTTTATAGAAAAGGATGTCGCCGAATTTCGATTTATTGGACATCATAATAAAATATATGACTACCGTATTTTCTTCAATCAATAGCTTTCTCAATGAAGAAGGAATACAAGCCTTGTTGTCAATGTCCATGACCCTCGCCAAAAGATTCTTTTTCCATTTCCGATTTTACAAAAAAAGCATTCCGAACCACAATGGCTTCCCCACTGTCAAGTCCCTGTTTGACCTGAATTAAGCTGTTTGATCGATCTCCAATAACTATGTTTCGTTTCAGGTATTTGTTCGGTTTAATTGCTACAAAAACAAAATAATCAGTACCGTCAAATTGTACGGCCTCATCAGGTACTGCAATAATTGTATCTGGTGAGCCGTAATGAAACTCTATTGTAGTAAACATATTAGGAATTAATTCGGTCTTGCCCTGATTGATTTTTACAAAGACTGTAAATGTTCGAGATTGGGGATCCAATTCTTTGTTAATTTTGATTACCTGGCCCGAGAACTTTTCATCAGGTAGAGCAGTAGCAGTGATAGTTGCTTCCTGTCCTATTTTTAAATTTGCATAGTCCTTTTCGTAAACCTCTGCCTCCACCCAGATGCGAGTATTATCGATCACTTTCATGACATCCGTTTCCGGTTGAATCATTTGTCCCAGTTCGATATTACGCTCGGTTACGTAACCGTTGATTGGGCTTTTAACAGTAAGTATTCCCCGTCTATGTTCGTCGCCGTTAAACATTGTTTTCACATCTTCCTCGCTGAAACCAATTAAGCGCAGTTTACGGTTCGCAGCGGCTTTCAATTCTGCCTCAGCTCTTTCAAAACTTGCCTTAGCGTCGATTAAATCTTTTTCTGCCTTGATATCCTGGGCACGTAATTTTTTAATTCGCTCATAGTTAGCCTTTTGCGCGCCATATTCCGCATTAGCGCGCATATAGTCTGCCGTAATATTAGCAATTTCCAGGCTTTCAAGCTCAAATAATGGCTGCCCTTTTTTCACATAGTCACCAATTTGAACATAAATTTTACGCAGCCGGCCGGGTACCAGACTATTCAGATGAGCAACGAAATCAGGATTGACTACTACTTTGCCCTGAGCAGTAAACGACTGACGGATAGTCGTCCGCTGCGGAGTTCCCACTTCTATTCCTACTTCTCTGGCGATCTCTGCTGATAGGACAATCTCATCATTATGTTCATTGCTATTATGTTCCACTTCCGTTCGCTTATCGTCTTCTCCCCCACAACCGAAAATAAAAAGCCCCAACATCAACAATGTAATTCGATTGAATTTAAATGTCAAGAATGTACGTTTCATAATTCTACTCCTACCAGTTTTTCCAAATGAGCAATTTCGATTTGATAATTTCTTAATGATTGTAAATAACCTGCCCGTGTTTGAATCAATGTTTGCTGTGCATCAATAAATTGCAAGTAGCCGATTTCTCCTACACGATAGCTTTCCTGGGCGATGCGAAAAACTTCTTCTGCTTCACTCAATAAATTTGTTTGGTACAGGGTTACCTCGTTGGTAGCCTTTTCTAAATTCGCCGTTGCCTGGTCGAATTTTCTCTGTAAACGCAGCTCCTCCGAGATTAGCATTTGGTCTGCTATTTCCAGTTGCGCTTTGGCGTACTGAACGCGTCCTTTCTGTCCCATAAACCACAAGGGCAAAGACAAACTAATCTCTCCGCCTTTGTAATCGGTTTTGTCGATTTCCTGGTTAAAGTACGAAAAGGAAATCTGCGGCAGGAAACCAGCATAAGCCAAACGTTTGGCATTTAAAGATGATATTTTGGAACTTTGCGCCGCCCGGATTGCCGGGTGATCTGGTAAAAATCTTTTTAATTCTTTATATGAAATGATTTTAATCTTATCAGGAATTGAATCCGATAAAACAATTTTTTTCAAATCATTGTTTTTCAGGCCTAAAACCTCACGCAAAACAGACTCCGCAACATCCAGATCTTTTTGCACCCCAATCAGGCGTCTCTGCGCTTCGCTAAGATTAACCTTTGCCTTGAGCATGGCCAAACGGTCGCTATCGCCCAACTCATAGCTTTGTTTTGCCCTGTCGAAAAAATCCTGCGAAAGCTTAAGATTTTGCCGGGAAAGTTCCACCAAACCTTGCTGCATTAACATGGTGAAATAGGCATCTTTGACCTGAAAGCTAAGTTCCCTTTCAAATTCCTGTAAGTTGAAATATTTCTGCTGAATTTCAGCGCGCAATAATTTGTGGCGAAAAATGTAATTGGTGGGAAAATCCAATGACTGAGAGAAAACCAACCTTTTCTCTCCGTAACTGGTGTAAGATTTGTTTTTTGGAATTTCTTCTACTTCAATACCTATTTCCGGGTTTTCAGGTGTCATCTCAGCCCAGTATATTCCCTTCTGATAATCTATATTTTTGCGCTTCATTTGATAGAAGGGATTGTTTTGCAGTGCAATTTTCTTTGCTTCCTCCAACGAGAGACTGAACGTCTCCTGGGCATAAGCTGAGGATAACTGAGAAATCAGTAATAAAACAATCATAAATAATTTGTTCATACAAGTTCTCCATAAAATTCAATTTCCATTTAACGACGGATCGGCGTTAAAAATTGAACCAGTTTTGTGGATTTTATTTATTCAAATTTAATGGGATTAACCAAAATCACTCATTTTGGGGAAAATGAATGAGGTAAATCAGATGTGAAAAATTTAGATTAAATGAGTAAGGTATTGAGAAATGACAATCTGGAAGCGTTGTTCAGAAAGCGGGCAGATGGGGTGATGAGCACAAAATATGATAAGTTTTCAGGGGAAAATAAGCGGAACCCAGCCGCTAATGAAAGCGGATGGAGATTGATAATTTTAAACAATTTAATAATAAGGGGGGCGTGCATAGTTGAATTGGCGATAAGGTCGCAAAAATCGTGGTCTTCGTGATGCCCCTTTTGCTCATTCGCTATGCCTAATTCCGAGTGAATAAAAATTGTTGCTAAACTTAATAGCAAAAACACACTCACAAGAGTCACTATTTTATGTTTTGAATTTTTCATAGTATTGCTAAAATTTCAATGACATCCTTTTTCTGGCACAAAAAATTAATCAATAACTCGCTTTTTTTCTTCGATGCTTATACGCTTGAAAAGTTTCGATGTTCAGTTATGTCCTGTAGTTTTTTGTTCACGGCAGACAATTTGAATCTGCCCGACTTATTTTACGACATAATTTTTTGCTAACACGGTGAAATCAGCGACCTGCTGTTTCTGCCATTTTCGGTTTTTTCCGAGGGACTTTGCCATAATTGCTGCCACTTCAGGCGCTAATTCAATGCTTTTTTGGGCATCTAACAACAGCAAACGCGTTCTGCGGGAAAGCACGTCTTCCACTGTTCTCGCCATTTCAGACTGCGCTGCGTAAACGACTTCTGCGACGTAAATTACCGGGTCTTCACATAATTTTTTGCCGAGCTTCGGTTTATCTTCGATCATTTTTTGGATTTGCAACGCGTCAGAACCGTAATGCGCCAGATCACCAAACTTTTCGCTGTAATGGTAATAGCCGTGAATATTCAAACTTTCGCTCACAGAAGGTCTTGGCGTGAAACCGGCGATAAGAGCAGCCTGATCAACAGTATCCTGCGCTGCGCCATTTTTCTGTAAGTCGTCCATTTCCCGCCGGCGATAGTTACCAGACCGGAACGAGAGATGCTGATTGTGTGTTCCCGCGAAAGGCTGGCAGTATTTGATTCGTCTTCTTCAGCAACAAGGGGCCTGATCCCGGTGAAAACGCTGAGAATATCTTCTTTCTTCGGATCGCGGGAAAGGTACGGAGAAATCTGATTCAGTAAAAATTCAATCTCGTCTTCCCGCGGACGAGGTTCCAGTTCCACATTTTCGATTTTCGTGTCCGTCGTTCCCAGCAGCACGCGGTTGTTCCAGGGGATGGCAAAGATCACGCGGCCGTCCGAAGTGTGCGGCACCATAATGGCGCTGTCTCCGGCCAGAAAATCCCGATCGAGCACAATGTGCGTCCCCTGACTGGGTTGAATAATGGGACGGCATGTCGGGTCATCCATTTTCCTGATGCCGTCGCTGAAGGGACCGCAAGCATTCACAACCACTTTTGCCCGAATTTTGTACTCTTTTCCTTTTTCATCATCTCGGGCAATAACGCCGCTGATTAGACTATTTTTTTTGTGCAGAGAAATGACTGGCATGTAATTTACCACTGTCGCGCCCTGTTCTTCGGCAGTCTGCAAAATATTTATCACCAATCTGGCATCGTCAAATTGACCGTCGTGATAGATGACGCCGCCGTCGAGTCCTTTGGTTTCGATATTCGGAATCGTTTCGATGGTTTTTTCGCGTGACAAAAATTTTGACTTACCAAAACCGGCTCTGCCTGCTAACAGATCGTAGAGCTTCAAACCGATGCCATAAAAGGGACCTTCCCACCAATCATAATTAGGAACGATGAAAGACAAATTGTGCACGAGATGCGGCGCGTTTTTTGCCAAAATTCCCCGCTCTTTCAGCGCTTCCAGAACCAGGGAAATATTTCCCTGCTGCAAATAACGCACGCCGCCGTGAACCAATTTGGTGCTGCGACTGGAAGTGCCCTTGCCGAAATCGTTCTGTTCCAGAAGCAGCGTCTTGTACCCGCGCGATGCCGCTTCCAGCGCAACGCCGGCGCCGGTAGCGCCGCCGCCGATGACGACGAAATCCCATTCTCCGGAAAAATCCTCAATTTTCTCAATCATTTCGGCTCGGTTCATGCTCTGCTCCTTTTTGCATTTCAGACAGATAAATTTAATTGTTCCCGCAGCCACGCAGGTCGATTGGAGATTATTCCATCGATTCCGATTTTGGCCAATCTCTTCGCTTCGGCAGGCTCGTCGACAACCCAGACGAAAATCTTTTTGCCCTGGCCATGAATTTCTTCTATCAAACTGCTTTTTAGGGGCGGCTTTACGGAAATATCGACACCGTCCAAATTATTTGCCAGAATAATTGAAAGTAATTCCTTGGTGTGAATCAGCGGGATGATTGTCTGCTCAAAATTCAGGCACACTATATGGGTCGAAAATGTTTTTTTTAAGGAAGCAGCGACGAAAGGATCAAATGCCAAAAAATTCACTTGCTCCGGCAAGAGCGAGGAGGCATTGACTATTTCCGCGAGGGGGGGGATCATTTTTTCGCCGCCTTTCACCTCGATGAAAATTTGCCCGTGCGGCGGAATTGTGGCTAGCACATCGGAAAGCAAAGCAATTTTTTCGCCGGCCCATTTTTCCCCTTTTGACTTGCCGATATCTAATTTCACCAAATCCGAATAGAGACTGTCGGCAATTTTTTTGTGCGTGCCGGCCAGACGCTTTGTATCGGCGTCGTGAAAGACGACTATTTTTTTGTCGCGCGTCATCTGCACGTCAATTTCCACGGCTTCGACGCCCGATTGCCAGGCCAGATTAATGGAAGCGAGCGTATTTTCCGGCGCCAAGTAACTTGCGCCACGGTGTCCGATAATAAGAGGGAGAGCCAACATCTTTTCCTTCAGAAGTTTATCCCAATTCTTTTTTTGACGGGATTTACTGAAAAGTCAGGATTCCATTTCGATTTTTTGTTGCAAATTCGGGTGACCCAATTATGAAACAATTTTAATTTAAGGATAATTGGAATCAAAAACAAGAAATTTTTGAGATTTGCAAAAGAGGTTTGACTTTGTCGAGTGCTAAAAAACAGTTTAAATTGTGAAAATTACAATTTCACCCTCCGCAATCTCAGTGCATTCGTCACCACCGTCACGCTGCTTGCCGCCATGGCAGCCGCGGCAATTATCGGGCTCAACAAAATTCCCAAAACCGGATAAAGCGTTCCCGCAGCGATTGGAATTCCCAGGGAATTGTAAATGAAAGAACCGAACAAATTTTGTTTGATATTGCGCATGGTGGCTCTGCTCAACTTGATCGCTTTGACGACATCGTGCAGGCTGCTTTTCATCAAAGTAATGTCCCCGGACTCGATGGCAACGTCTGTGCCTGAGCCCATGGCAATGCCAATATCTGCCTGCGCCAGCGCCGGGGCGTCATTTATTCCATCGCCGACCATCGCGACTATTTTTCCTTCTTCTTGCAAAGATTTTACATAATTGGCTTTATCGCCAGGCATCACTTCGGCAAAATAGCGGTCAATGTCCATTTGTTGCGCAATTGCGGCAGCAGTTTTTTCGTTATCGCCGGTGAGCATGACCACTTCCAGACCCAATTCGTGGAGTTTTTGAATTGCTTCCTTCGAGTCGCTTTTTACTACATCGGCAATGGCAATGATGCCAACTATTTTGTCAGCAAATGCGACTAAAATGGCAGTCTTGCCGGTTTGCGAAAACGCATTCATTGCTTCGCTATATTTCTCTGGCGATAAGCCCTGCTCGCGCATCAGTTTTTCGTTCCCCAGCAAAATTTTTGATCCGTTGATTTCAGCAACAACGCCCATGCCGGGGATGGCGTTGAAATTTTTAGTCTCTGCTAATTTTAGTTCCTTCGCTTTTGCGGCCTTGACAATCGCTTCCGCCAACGCGTGCTCGGAATTGGTTTCCACCGATGCCGCCAGCGCTAAAACTTCATCTTTGTCCAATTGATCTGTTTTAATAATATCCGTCACCCTGGGATTTCCTTCGGTAATCGTTCCGGTTTTGTCCAGCACGACGATGCGGGTTTTGTGGGCAATTTCCAGAGCTTCGGCGTTTTTAATGAGAATACCATTTTCTGCGCCTTTCCCGGTTCCCACCATTATTGAAGTCGGAGTCGCTAACCCTAATGCACACGGGCAGGCGATAATGAGAACGGTGACAAAAGTAACAAGTGCGTAAGTCAAGGAAGGCGCGGGACCCCAAATGAGCCAGATAAAAAATGCCAGCGTGGCAAGTGCAATGACTACCGGAACGAAAATTCCGGCGATCACATCTGCTAACCGCTGAATCGGAGCCTTGGAACCCTGGGCTTCCTGAACCAATTTAATAATTTGCGACAACAGAGTGTCTTTGCCCACTTTGGTCGCTTTCATTTTGAAGGCACCGGTTTTGTTGATGGTTGCGCCAATCACTTCGTCGCCGATATTTTTATGAACCGGCATCGATTCGCCGGTAATCATAGACTCGTCCACAGAAGACCTGCCTTCCAAAATCACGCCATCCACAGGGATTTTTTCTCCCGGACGGACAAAAATAATGTCGCCGGAGATGACCTGTTCGATAGGTAAGTCGATTTCTTTGCCATCACGAATGACCCGCGCCGTTTTTGCTTGCAGCCCGATTAATTTTCTTATTGCTTCTGATGTCTGCCCTTTGGCTCTGGCTTCTAAAAACCTTCCCACTAAAATCAACGTAATGATTACCGCCGTGGTGTCAAAATAGACGTGCCGCATGTTTTCCGGCAAAAATGAAGGCACAAATGTCGCTACCATTGAGTAGAGAAATGCTGCCCCAGTGCCCATGGCAATTAAAGTATTCATGTCGGCGGATTTGTGCTTCAATGCTTTCCACGCAGACACGTAAAACTGGGATCCGGAGAAAAGCAAAACAGGCGTTGTTAATAAAAACAACATCAAAAAACGCCATTGTTCAGGAATTGATTTTGCAAAAGGAAACAAATCAGTTATTGACAGAATCAAAATTATTACTGAAAAAACGGCACTGAAAGTCATTTTTCGAAAAAGAGTTTTCAGATGGCGCTCGCGCTCTTTTTGCTCTCTGTCCTGCTGATCAGCATCGATTTGAGTAATTTCAGCGTCATAGCCAACTGCCTGAACAGCTTTGATCAAATCCGTCGGCGAAACAGAGTCAGGAATAAATTTCACATCTGCTTTTTCAGTGCTGATATTGGCGTTTGCCGCCAAAACACCAGGCACGCGCTGCAACCCTTTCTCGACTTTTGACACGCACGAGGCGCAGTGCATTCCTTTGATCGATAAAGTTATGCTGTCCTCGGCAACTTCGTAGCCAGCAGAACGAATTGTTTCCGCAAGTTTTGTCGCATCCACCTTTGAGGCATCAAAGGTCACACTGGCTTTTTGGCTGGCAAAGTTCACCGACGCGCCGGCGACGCCATCCGCGTGTTTGAGCGCTTTCTCGATGGTCACAGCGCACGAAGCGCAACTCATTCCCGATACCGGCAAATCAATTTTTTTGACCACGGCTTCCGGCAGATCGCTTTTGTCCGGCTTAACTATTATTTGAGGCAGCGCCTCGACCGATTCAGAAGTGCGGAGATATTTTGCCGGGTCCTGGTCGAATTTCTGTTTGCAGTTTAGATTGCAAAAATAGTAAATTTCGCCCTGAAACTCGCTTTTCCCTGCCGCAGCAGAATCTTCGATGGTCATGTTGCAAACTACATCTTTGACTTTCATGATAATGTGCCTTATTTAAAAATATCACTGTGTTTTCAAGTAATTTCAGCGAACAGATGAAATCCGTCCGTCAGACTCCACCAACATTTTGGATACTCATTTTTCATAAAAGATTCACTGAAAATTTCTCTATTTCAAAGTCCATATTCTGAAAGAGTTACTTTATCCGCATATTTTGAAGATGCGTATTCAACTATGCTTTCTTCAGTTGAATACAGCGCCAATTGATCTTCGATCATTCCCAGCCAATTTAGTTCTCGATCAGGAATATTCAATTTGTTATCTTCCATGCCTTTGCGGATTAATTCACAGGATCGAATTCCCGCCAATCTCGTTCTTTCAAAATCGGTATCGCCACTGACGATGGCTTTGGCGATTTCGAATGAAACTTGCGGTGAAATAATGAATGCATGCACGGACTGATAGATGTCGCTGTCTACAAGCAACTTCAGAAACTCTTTTTCAACACCAGTCTCCAGCGCTTTATTCATCAAACGGCAGTCGTAAGCTAATATTTCGGAAAAAACTTCCGGCGCAAATCCGGAAAGAAGTTTCACATTTTGAACCGATTCATTGCTCCACAAATCGCACACTGCCGCCGCAATATTCCCGACGTGGCTGAAATGCGCGCAAGCAGCAGATTTTCCTTCCATGGAAATGGGGAAGCCGGTAATTGCCTTAATCACAGGCCCTTCGTAAGCGCAATCTTTGGACGGGCCAACCGCGCCTTCCTCGAATGCAACCAAAGAACGGACGGCTGTCATGGCGCGCACGACTGCTGCTAATACGCCCGGAAGATAATTTTTGTCAGCCAAAACCATGGCTGTGTTGGCAAATCCACACGCGGTATCACCGGCAGGGACGACATTAAATTCCTTGGAAATTTCTACAATATTTTTCCAGAGAAAATGCATGTCTCGCGGCGCCAAAACTCCGAGTGCAAATAAAATTCCCGGAATGTCTCCTTCCATTAGCGCTGAATCGTTGATTTCTTTTCCGCCAATCGATTCAATTGAAAGCATGTCCGCGCCGAGTCTGGCGTTTTCCTTGAAAGAATCCAGCACAATTTGTACGGATTTACCGTGGCGAATTTGCGGCGGCCTTTCCTGCTCGCGAATGTCACAGATTGTCGATCGCAGCGCTGATTTCAAGCCATGATTTTCGTAGTATTCTTTCATAATTTTTTTTGTCTGTTCTGTAACGCGCGCGCCAATTTCGATATGTGTCGTCATTTGCGGCGCATGTTCAAATTCCAGAATGACGCCGGGAACCTGCAAAGTAACCATTCGGGACAAAACGCCTTGCACAATCGTTTCATATTCTTGCAAAATTCGGCCTTCTTTTTCCGGAGAAACCTCCATCGGAGGCACAGTGTAATTGACCTCAGGCAGAACAGTTCCGTCGCCGATGGTAATGCCAAAACCACATTTTACAGGATGCAAAGATTTTCCGAACATCATCTGCTCGTGAGATTCATAAACTAATTTGTTCCACATTCGCATTCTCAATCCTTTCAGCTTAATTAAGTCCTTGTAGTGCGTTTTTTTAAATTATTTTGTTCAACAGTTGAAATTTTATTTCGTGTCTTAACTTGAAGACAAGGGCTAAAAAGAAATTGAAACAGATTCCCTTTTTTTACTTGAATTGAATGCGAATGTTCCTGATAAAATATAGAAAAATTATGGTTTAAAATATAGAACAGTGACTATTTGAAAAATAAATTATAATATTTCATACTTAAACGATTGTATGTGTGATTTTTGGTGTTTTTTGCCAGCAAACACCGCTAAAATGCTTGCTGGCAAACGACATTCAGTTCATTTTGGTTGATTTTTGAGATAGTTTCTCTCTTTTGTCATTTTTTGAAATGAAAATTATTTTATCAGATTTAATTTGACTGTTTGCTTGCGATTATTAACCTGCAACTGGGCGAAATAAATTCCTGAAGGAACAGGGTTTGAGAACTCATCTTTTCCGTCCCATTTTACTTCGTGAGAACCAGAGATTAAATTCTGAGCGACGAGTGTTCTTATCTTTTGTCCCAGCAGGTTGTAAATCGACAACTGAACAAAATTCTGTTCCGGAATATTAAATTTAATCGTTGTCTCCGGATTGAAGGGATTGGGATAATTCTGGTGCAATGTAAAATTCTCCGGTGCTGTCGTCGGATTATCCAGCATCACATCAGTCAAAGTGACGTCTCCGAAAATCGCGTAATAGTTGAACATCTCATCGTTCTGAAAAAGAATCTCATTGTTTTCTCGATCGAGCGAATAGTTGTTCACTTCTCGCCACTGGGAAGAACTATCGTCCCAATATTTCAGGTGTAACTGATTTTCCGACAAATTCATTTGCGTCAACTGATCATCTTCGTAATGAAAATGAAAAGTAGTGGGTTGATTGAAACGCATGCCATTCGCTCCGCCCATCATGCCTCCGCCGCTCATCATTGACTGACCTGAAGGATCGTACATATTCATGTAATAACCGGCAAAAATTGTTGAATCCGGAAAACCGGGTAAATTTTCTGGATGAATTTCTTCAAATTGGCAATAGACAGAATCCGGGAAAAAACCGCCGCCCATCATCATTCCCATCATTGAACCGGGAGGATGAGCCATCCAATCGAGACTATCCGTGGGGCTGAAAACATAGCCGGTGTCGCTTCCGCCGCGAAAGAGCCAGTTTCCGCTCCACGGAGGCGGACCTGTGGGATTGCGCCACTCGGTGCCGTTAATTTCAAATACCATGAGAGAGGGAATATCCATCATCATCTCATCGTGCAAAGCGCCGGTAACAGTGATATTTTCGTTATTCCCCGGCAGCAAATCTTTATTTTGGTCGATATACCAGGGCGGACCCAAATTTAGCTTAAAATCAGGGTATTGATCGTTATCGGTATCCAGAAAATAATGGTAATAAAAATAGGTACTGTCAACTAACAGCACGCCCGTGACAGTCGTGTCATCGTGAGTGTCACCCCAAAAATGGTCTCCGTCCCAGCCGTGCATGCCGCCTTCGATTGGCTCTCGCCATTCTAACCCGTTGATTTCGTAAACAATTATCACGTTAAAATTGTTTTCAAATCCCTGGAGCGCCCCCAAAATGGTAACTTGTTCGCCATTTGCAGGGCGTTGTGCGCCGGAAGATGGCTGGTACCAGTAAGGGCCAAAAGAAAGCATGTAATCAGCGACGTCGTCGTTGTCAACGTCCAGGTAATACATTGGCATAAAAAAGTTGGAATCGACAATCGCTGTTCCGGTTACAGTAACTGTTTCCAGAGAATCAGGCCACATGCCGTGATGTCCGCCGCCTTGGCCGTGTCCGTGCCCCTGGGCGAAAACCGGGAGGGCAGCGATTCCCATCATAATCAATAGTAAGAATAATTTTTTCATTTTAAAATTCCTTTCAACTTTTCTTGGAATAGAAAAGGTTAAATATTATTGATAACTGTTTTCAATTTTTGTTGTATTTTATTGGCGATTTCATTGAGTTTCGGGTTGTCGATTGCCTGCATGGAACTCACAGGATCCACAGCAGTGACTTCTGTTTTTCCGCCGTCAGCTTCTTGAACGATTACGTTGCAAGGCAACATCGTACCAATCATGTTTTCACTTTTTAAAGCTTCATAAGCAAAAGGCGGATTGCAAGCGCCAAGAATCTGGTATTTTTTGAAATCCACGTCTAATTTTTTCTTCAGAGTCGCTTTGACATCGATTTCTGTCAGAATGCCAAAACCTTCTTTTTTCAATTCTTCTGTGACTTTGTCAATAGCGTCCTCAAAAGAAAGATCGATTTGTTTTGAAAAGTAATAACTCATTTTGTGCTCCTTAAAGATTTTAAAAATTGAAAAGTGCTGAACGACGGAAATTGTTCAACACTTTTCATTTGAAAAATGTTTTGTTATTTCATCATGTTGTGTTTCATCGTGCACGTGCCCATACCGCTATCATTTCTCAATTCTTTCAACTTGTTAAGCTGGTCCTGTCTCAAAAAAGAGCGGCTTTTTTCAATCGTCTTCAACATTTCAACGCGCAAGTCAGATTGCAAAGATTCAATTTTTGAAATTTGAGATTTGATTTTTTTGCTGTCAAATTTTTCATTACCCAACAGTTCATTCAATTCAATCTTTGCGACTTTGATGTCGGCGTTCTTCTTGACGGCAAATTTTTTGAAATTGGTTTTTAAAGCATCGAATTGGGCTTTTTGAGAAGCAGAAAGTTCAAGTTTGTCGCTGACTTTTAACAAGTATCCCGGGCAACCGGCGGTGTGGAGTGTCATCATAACGGGATCATTCATTCCCATCTCGTTCATGCCAGAGCCCATTTTTCCCTGCATCATGGCTTTTCCCATGTGGCCTTGCATCATGCCTTTGCCCATCTGCCCCTGCATCATCATTTTGCCGCCCATTTTTCCTTTACCCATCATTTTTTTGCCCATCATGTCGCATTTTTTTGCACTGTCAGCCATCATGCGGCGTGGATGAGAATTCTCTTGCGTCATCTTTTCCTGCATTGACATCATCATCTGAGGTGATTTGCCAACCTTAAGAGTGTCGCTTTTTTGGGCCCCATGAGTGTGCTGTGCAATTGCCAATCCGCTGACTAACGTCAAACTCAAGCCCATTACCAGAGTTAATAGTAATTTTCTCATTTTAATTTCTCCTGTTTAAATGAGTACAACATTTTTAATTGTACTTTTCTATTGTCAAAAGTTATGCCATGAATTTTTAACGCGTATTAACTATTTGATTATCATAAAGTTAAAAACAATAGAAGAAGGTAGTTTCTCTGGCCAATAAATTATTTTTGTAGATTATTCTACAATCTGTTAGACTATTATACAAAAAGTCAACACGCTGGAAAGGGAAAATGCGGATTGTTGCGGTGGATAGAAGCAGCCGATTTATCATGGAAATGAATGGAGAGCAATTGTGAAGTGCGTGCGCAAGTTGGCCGGGAAAAGTCAATTTGATTTTTGGGGAAAAATAAAATTGGCAGGGTAATCTAAAATACGACGCATTGAAAATACAATGTAAAATTTAATAAGAGCACTGGCACTCAGTGCGGTAAATTTTCGATAATTTAACGTTGTTGCTGTAAAGACTGGAGGCTCTTTTCCAGCAAAAGATCAGCGAAGTCGTCGTCATCGGAAATGTGATCTATTTCTTCCTCAAATTTATCAGTGAGGCAATTAGCGCAGTGTTCCATTGTTGCCTTGCCTGATTTATTTCTGAAAGATGTGAGGCAAATATTAATAATTTCGATGTCAGAGAGGGAAGGGTTCATTTGAATCACAGTTTTCAGACCAGTCAGTCCGTAGCGCGTGTTGCAAAAAATATTTTTGTCATGAGCACGTCCCATCATTCCGATCGCCAGATTTATCCAAACGTAACGACGATCCGATGCCAGATTTTTCAGCAAACTATCTATGAACGCCATTCGGACTTGAATCGGATTTTTTGTGTCGATATTCCAGTCTTCATCTTTATTTTTTATTTTCACCCGTAATAAATCCTTCCCGACAAAGTTAATAATGAGCCGGGAATTCTGAATTTGATTCATCAGCGGCTGGGAAAAATTTTTCCAATTTGAAAGTGGTTGATCGCCAACTTTGATTATTTTGAGAGATTCTGCCGGGGCAATATCATCTTCCGGAAGGAATTGTTTTTTCTTTTCTGTTAAGTTAAATAATATGACCTGAAATCCATTCGCCAGGTAAAGCGATAATAATTTTTTCGCGAATTTTGTGCGAGGGAATAAAAATAAAACTTGCCGTATTTGAGAAGATTTACCCTGTCTCATAATTTACCTACGAATGTTAATTTGATAATGATTTTAAATAAATTCCCAGACTATTTACCGAGGTGGCAGCCTCGCCAATGGCAGTAACGATAAGACGCACTTTTCCGGGATAACTCACAACGTCGCCGCAGGCAAAAACGCCGGGGGTCGTTGTTTGCATTTCCGAATTTACCAAAACCTGCCTGCCTTTCAAGTCCAAGTTTAAGCTTTTCAAAAAATCGATACGCGGTTTCAGACCGATGTTGATCAACATTTTGTCTGAAATAAAGTCTTTCTGATGGGTTCCGTCAGTAGATTGCGCGCTAATTTTCAATTTCCCGTCAGAAGATTTTTCCACTTGTGTGACGTGCCAGCCGCGCAGAAGTTCGATTTTTTTCTTTTCAAGTTCCTCTACAGTGGCGGGTTCGGCTTGAAATTTGTCAGATTTATGAATGACAGTAACGTGGCATTGACTTTCCAGCAGCAGCAAAGCATTGTCCAGCGCGCTGTTACCGCCCCCAACGATGAGAACTTTTTGATTGGCCCATTGTTCCAGATTTTTGAGAGTATAAAAAATCATTTTGTCCTGAAGCTCGGTTTCGCCGGGAACTTCCAATTTTCGTGGTTCAAGCAATCCCATGCCGCATGTTAAGATAATGGCTTTTGATTCTAATTCCAGATTTGTCGACTTTGCCAAAAAGCGGCCATTTTTTAATGAAACAAGTTGGCTAACAGGTTCTTGCTCCCAAACGGTGATGCCCTTCTCCTTTACTTGATGCAGCATATAATTTGCCAACTTCCCGGCTTTAATGTTCGCGTATCCCGGATAGTTGTACACAGGTTTATGCGGATAGAGATTTTTTAGCTGTCCCCCTGCTTCTAAACCTTCCACAAGCGCGACGTTGAAATTTTTATCGTGCGCAAAAATAGAAGCAGTAAGTCCGGCAGGTCCGGCGCCGATTATTAAGACATCAAAAAGATTCTGATTTTTCATGGCCATAATTTTTGACTTGAATTTCAAAAGTAGAAAGATATGAGACCGAATCGATAATATTATTATGGTAAATCATCACGATATCCGAATTGATTCTGTCACAGCCGATTTACCGGTTCCTTAACGATATTCACTTTCCGCCGTCTTTGCCCAGACGATAGCCCCGGATTTCGTTTCGATTAATGTCAAACTCACAGAGAGCAGATTATTATTCAGACTAACGTAGCCGTCGATAAATCCTTCAACGCTGATTAATCGGCCTATTTCGACGGCGCTTTTTTCATCGATCGTGCCAGAAAGCGATAAATTATGTTCTTTGAGCAGCTCGTTGAGCCTTTCCCTGGCAATGACCTTAAATTTCGTTTGATTGACTAATTTGGCAGTAAGTTTTTGACGAATCATTTCTACGTCGATGCCGGCGGTTTTTGACTTGATTTGCCAAACAGCAATATTAGAGATGCTCAGTTGTCTCTGATTTAAATCCGCAACCATTTGCCGCAGTAAATCGTCAACGACATCCCCTTTATTCACTTCTTTAATTCGATCCGGTCGGCCGGAGTGGTTAGAATTTATGATCGCCCTACCTGCCCGGGCTCCCATCATCATACAGCCATTAAATATAACAAGTATTGAAAAAAAAGCAAGCAAAATAATTTTTCGAAAATAATGATTTTTCGCTATTGCCATAATTTGAAACTCCGTATAATCATCTGTGAATTAAAATAGCAGAAGACGCAAAGCAAAATTTTCTGTAAACATTACTTTGCGCCCCTGTTTTGAGAATTACAATCCGTTTTTTGCGCTCACCGTGCTGAACAATCAATCAGAAAAAGTAAGAAACTCACTTCCCTGTATATTTTTCCGGCTCTTCTTCAAATTGTTGTTTACAGGATTGACAGCAAAAATAATAGGTCGTGCCCTTGAAAACAGACACTGCCGGCGCTGCATTTTCATCAACCTGCATACCACAGACCGGGTCTTTTGCCATTTTGCTCACCTCCTTCAGGAAGTTTGTCACCATGTTTGCTAATTTGTTATTGGCTTAAATCGCGCATTTTCTCTTCAAATTCCTTTTTGTCAATTTCGCCCTGGGCATACCGCTTTTTCAATATGTCAATTGCTGAAGAATTGTTAGCGGGTCCAAAGGGGGATTGCCGATTTTGATTGGTGAAGGTACGAATTCCCCAAATGATTACGAGAATTATTCCTCCAAAAAATAATATTTGGAAAACCATACCTCCCCATCCCCAACCCATTCCAAATCCGTGCATCATTTTTTTCTCCTTTATGTTAAATGATCACAATTCAGTTTTGCCTCTGTTATAGCAATTAGCGTTCCCAAAATCAAACAGGTAGTGTATCTTCAATATTATCAAATGTTAACAACGTAACTTTTTTAAGTTTCAATTTAAAATTTTTAGTGAAATTGCAGAATATTCTACAACCCATTGTGCATTATTCTTAAAAAGAGTAACAATTAGTGCGATTCATAAGAAGCGCGCCGGTTCTTTTGATCCTCTTAAAAAATCAAAAAAATGCCGCTATGATTCCTGGTTTTTCTTCATTGATCATAGCGGCAGTTGGCTTAATTTATGTTTCATCTCAATCTATCTGATTCGTTATCTGGATTCATTAACTTAACGGGCATATTAGACGAGAGCAGTTTTTCGCTCGTCGAATTCCTCTTTGCTTATTTCACCTTTGGCGTATCTATTTCGCAGGATCGACAGCGCGTCTTCTGATTGCCGCGATGAATTCTGCTGCCTTTGTTCGACTGTATTTTTGAAAAACCAGCCCGCGCCGACAATAAGAAGTATCCAGAATAGAAACATTCCTCCGAACATCATGTAAATCACCTCCTCGAATAATGCGAATTTTGGTTTTTGAAAATAATTTATCCCAGATCGCCAACCGCGCCGGTCCTGATTTTGACCGCAATCTCCACCGGAGTGACAAAGATTAGCCCGTCACCTTTGGAGCCGGTGTAAGCCTTCTCCCTGATGATTTCCACAAATTTGTGCGCTTCTTCGTCCTTTGCCACTATTTCCAGTTTGGTAATGGCAAAAAAGTGACGCATTGTCTGGGGCGAACGAGAAAAGTAATTTGCGTCAAAGCCGTATCCCACGGGATGAACCTCCACGACAGTGATTCCTGGCGCTCCGGCTTCCTCAAGGGCATAAACCACTTGTTCTACTTTATCTGTTTTGATATAAGCTTTGATCTCTTTCATTTCATTCTCCAATTAATTATAATTTCGTTTTTCGCAACAGCAGCGCATTGGCGACAACGATAATCGAGCTAATGGCCATGACAAGCGCTCCCCATTCCGGTCGAAGAATAATACCTACGGGTTGAAGAACTCCTGCTGCCATCGGGATGGCGACAGCGTTGTAGCCAGTCGCCCAGATCAAGTTCTGTTTCATCTTGCTCATCGTGGCGCGGCTCAGAATAATTAATTTGGCAATGTCACGCGGATCATTTTTCACCAACACAACTTTCGCCGATTCAACCGCGACATCGGTTCCCGCGCCGATGGCGATTCCGACATCCGACTGCACCAGAGCCGGCGCGTCATTTATGCCGTCTCCGACCATGGCTACTTTCAGTCCTTTAGCTTGCAGTTCTTTGATTTTTTCAGATTTATCGCCAGGCAAAACTTCGGCAAAAAATGTGTCCAGTTGCAGCTCTTCCGCGACATATTTCGCCACGCGTCGGTTGTCGCCGGTGAGCATGGCTACCTGTACACCTGCCGCTTTCAGGGCTTTCACAGCTTCACGAGATTCATCGCGGATCATGTCTGCCAGCGCAATTGCACCCTTGAGCTTTTTCTCGTCAGCGACAAAGATGACAGTTTTTCCCTGTTCCGCCAATTTATTGATGGACTCGGGCGGCTCTCCCTGCGCCAGATTTTTTTCTCTGATCAGCGTCCAATTCCCGACAAAGAGCACTTTGTTGTTAATTTTCCCACTGGCTCCCTTTCCGGGAATGGCTGCAAAAGAATTGGTTTTTTCGAATTTTATCTTTCGGTTTTGCGCTTCATTGACAATTCCTCTGGCAATAACGTGCTCGGAATTGATTTCCAGAGCGGCAGCCTTGCCCAAAATTTCGTCTCCGCTCCAATCATCCAGCGCAATAATATCTGTCACGCCAAATTCCCCTTTGGTGAGCGTTCCTGTCTTATCAAATACAACGATATTCAACAAACGCGCTCTCTCCGTGGCCTCGGCATTTTTGATAAGCATGCCATTTTTCGCAGCCAGCGTAGTCGAAATTGTTGTCACCGTTGGAATCGCCAATCCCAGCGCATGGGGACAGGCAATAACGATAACGGTTATCGCTAACGTGAGCGCGAAAACTGTGGGTTGGTTCATTATTATTCCCCAAAAAATAAATGTACCAACTCCCACT
>JAADFU010000171.1:2653-3598 GCA_013152715.1 Calditrichota bacterium | reverse complement strand
AAGACTGGCATCACCGCCGTAATATTTAAGTACACTTAATAGAGCAGCCGGCCCACAATCAATTTGGTCATATTGTCTAATTACTGGATATTTTTTTAGAAAAAAAGATGGGTGAAATATTTTTTTAGCTTTTTTCATTATTCAGGGCAAGATAATTCAGATCTAAATCAAGAATGTTATCTAATAGACAGACTAATATAGTTTCATCCACAGAAATGTTACTTGTATTCGCAACCACGATGTTGACCAAAATATTAATACTTAATTATAAAAAAATTTTACAATTTTGTCAAGACCTAAAATCAACGGTAGTTATCAACGGAATAAATCAACGGTAGAAATCGTTGCTATGATTCAATGAATCCCAAAGTTCTTTTATAATTTTTTCATTCTCTACTTGTGAATTGTTTATTTTTTCTTTCAATTCGGAAGGAGATATTTTTAAGCGTCTTTTGAAGGCTTGCCGAAATGTTTTTGGATTGGAATAACCAATGTGAGAACTAATTGAATAGAGGCAAGCATTGTTTTTGCAAATAAGTTTGATCGCAGCTTCCAATCTTACTGTCTCAATTAATATTTGTGGACTTGTATTGAAATTTATGTTTACAAATTCTCGCAGATAGGATGGAGATAGATTTAGGTCAGAAGCTAGCGACTGAACAGTGAGGCAGTTCTCGTAAATTTTTTCTCTGATATGTTTGAGTAAATAATCTGAATCCATAACAAGATTTCTCATATTCTCGGCAATATTGACAATATTCAAGAAAATGTGGGAGACCTTCTAATAATATATTATAAAAACTGCCCGAAATATTGAAAAAAAATTTAATTTTTTTACAAATTCTTCATTTTTGAAAGCCAGGAAAATGCCACATTGCCTCTTTGATGATTTATAAGGGGGACAAACGACTTAAAAAACACGCTTACCTTCCCAGTCCCGAAAAA
>JAADFU010000171.1:0-2639 GCA_013152715.1 Calditrichota bacterium | reverse complement strand
CCGGAAAAATATCTTGACATTTTTGTAATAATTCTTTACCTTGTAAAACGAATTTACGCCAAAAAATTGCTTCAAAGTGGCGAATTGGAAATTGAATAATCTGAGGAAAGACTGAATCGTTGAAATTCCGATTGGCAAAACAGCGGCATCCGGACAGTTTTTACAGTGAAGCAAATGTCATCACTCTCATTCGCCTTGTGGGTTCTTTGACGTTTTTCATGCTGGCTATCTGGTATCAGGAACCGATTTATAATTACATCGGTTTTTTAATTCACTGGCTGGTGGATTTCATCGACGGCTGGTATGCGCGCACGTTCAAGCAGGAAACGGTTCTTGGCGCGGAAATTGATATTATCGCCGACCGATTTGAGATCCTGTTTTTTTATGTGATTTTCCTGCATTTCAGACCAGAAGTCTATCTGCCGGCTGCGCTGTATCTCATCGATTATGCGTTCATCGATTTTTATCTGAGCTACCAATTCATCAAATTTGACATCATATCTCCCAATTATTTCAACAAAGTCGATAAAATTGTTTATCTGCTTAATTACAGCCCGGGCGGAAAGTTCTCTAATTCCAGCGTGGTGACTCTGGCGCTCATATTTTTTCCGCAATTTGCGCTCTGGATTGCCATTTATGCCTGCGGGCTTATCGCGGTGAAAACTTATTCTGTCGTCCGACTTTATCGTTTGCGAATGAATCAATTGAGGTAATGAAAATGGGATCAGCAATCAGGACACTATCTCTGGCAAGTCGCGGTATTGGAAATTATTTGACAAATCGACCTTTGAGCGTTTCTTTTGAAGTAACATATAGCTGCAACGCCCGATGTAAACATTGCCATCTGGGCGGATTTATCAAAGATGAAGTGAAAGCGCCGCCGGAACGATTTGGCGAATTGTGTCAGCAAATAAAACCGGTTGTGGCGCAGATTTCCGGGGGAGAGCCGCTGATTCGGCGCGATCTGGAAGACATTGTGCGCGCCATGCGGCGAAAAAATCGCGCGCCATATATTGTGGTCACGACCAATGCCATCATGTTGAACAAAAAAAGATATGAGTCGCTCATCGATGCCGGTGTGGATCAATTTTCCATTTCGCTGGATTATCCTGACGAGCGACACGATGAATTTCGCGGACACAAAGGTTTGTTTCAGCATATTGACAAGTTGATTCGTGAATTAAAAGGCAGCAATGGCAAATGCATCACTTTGAGCTGCGTTGTGCAAAAAGATAATTTCAGAGATTTGATAACAATAGCCGAACTTTCGGAAAAATGGGGCGTGAACGTCAATTTCAGCACTTACACCTGGTTGCGCACCAATGACATGAATTATGTGCTCGATGCGGATGATTTGCTGGAATTCAAAGAAATTGTGAAAAAGCTGCTCGCCATGCGCAAGAAATATCACAATTTCTTTGCTTCGGAATACACTTTCAAGCGGATGATTGAATTTTACGAAAAAAAATCCATTCCCAATTGCCGAGCTGGGGAAAGATTTTTCATCGTCAACCCGGATGGCAGATTTTCGCCGTGCGGTTTGATTCTCACTTACCACGACAGCATGGAGGAGATGAAAAAAGATTTTGTCAAGAAAAATACATGCACAGCGTGCAATACAAGTATTCGTTCCAACTGTGAAAAACCGGTCAAATATTTGATTAAAGATAATCTGGCGACTTTATGAGCGGATCTGAGTCAATTGAAGAAAATGGAATCGGGACGTCCAAACACATGTCGGGCAGAAGGAAAGTATTTTTTGGGTTTGAAATTGGCTTCATTTTGCTATTGCTGGCGATCTGGTTGTCTTCGGAATCGATTCGTCAGAGCAAACATCTCATTGTGCTCTTTCTTTACAGTTTCCCCTGTCAATTTTTGATTGCCATTGTTCCTCACGAACCTGTGTATCTCTACTTCAGTAAATTTTATCAGCCAATCACTGTGACGCTGGTTTCAGTCGCCGGAACGGTTTTGACGGAGTGGCTGAATTACTCCACTTTTCAGTTCATCACAGATTTAAAATCATTCGCCAAAGTCAAGAAAAGCGGTTTTGTGGGCAAACTGATAAACATTTTTCAAAAAGCGCCCTTTTTGTCCATCTGGATTGCTGGCTTCACACCTGTGCCATTTTATCCGTTTCGCTTTTTGGTAGTCCTGGCAAAATATCCCGTCTGGAAGTATTTGCTTGCAGTTTTTACCTCCCGAACGCCAAGATTTTTTCTGCTGGCTTTGCTGGGACATGCTTTCAAAATCCCGGATTTCTGGCTGGCAGTGATGTTCATCTTGCTTCTGCTCATTGCGAATGTGCCCTTGGCAAGGAAATTATGGCAAAAAATTAGACGTCGCCATTCAGCCACCGAAGCACAGGAGACAGAGAGATAGCTGCTTTCTTTGTAGCTATTTAGCCACCGAGGCACAGAGAACCGCAGAGACAGCTAATTCTTGCCCTATTCTTGAGTAACGAAAAAAATTATTAGGGTTGAGAGGAGCTCCGTTCACTCTGTGGCTCTGTGGCAAAAAAAACACTCCGAAACTCAATCCGCGTCTTGATACATCGCTTCAATTAACTTTTGATATTTTTCCTGCACAAATCTTCGTTTCACTTTCAGCGTCGGAGTAAGCTCGCCATCATCAATGGT
>JAADFU010000170.1 GCA_013152715.1 Calditrichota bacterium | reverse complement strand
ACGAAATATTCATTGCCTCGCTCAATGCCGGACATCGAGTCTCTGGAAGAAACAATTGCCACAGTGAAAAATTCAAAACGGGGACTGCTCGTTGTTGGCAGGCTCCACTGTTTACGGGAAAAAGATGCTGTTTCTCGTCTGGCGCAAAAACTGAACTGGCCGGTTTTTGCGGATATTGCATCCGGCCTGCGCCTGGGTAATGCAAATATCATTGCCTCATTTGATCAATTGCTTTTATCTGATAAATTTAAAGCCGATTTTAAGCCTGACACGATCCTGCATATTGGCGGTCGGATGACGTCAAAACGTTTTTTGCAATTCGCCGAAGCGAACGCCGGAATGAAATACATCCACATTGCGGATCACCCCTTTCGCCACGATCCGTCGCATCTTGTCGATCTCAGGATTGAGGCAGACATTCCTGTTTTTTGCGACAGTGTTTCGGAACAAATAAAAGAGCGGGATAAATCAAAGAACTATTCTCCGGCAGAGCAAAAATCCCGTCTCGTTGAAAATGTTGTTGCAGCATTTCTCAATAGAGATAAAAACATCTCTGAACCTGCTGTGGCGCGGATCATTTCTCAAAATATTCCGCAAGATCACGCTCTTTTTCTCAGCAATAGCATGCCGATCCGCGACATGGACATGTACGCCGATCCGCGGGGAAATTATGTTCCTGTGGGAACAAACCGCGGTGCAAGCGGCATCGACGGTCTCATTGCCGGCGCAGCAGGATTTGCCGTCGGGCTGGAACGTCCCACGACATTGCTTATCGGCGATCTTGCCTTTTTACACGATCTCAATTCCCTTGCCCTTTTGCAAAAAAACTCTCAGCCGCTGGTCATCGTTCTCATCAACAACCAGGGCGGCGGCATTTTTTCATTTCTGCCTGTTGCAGAATTCAAAGACGTCTTTGATTATTTTGAAACGCCCCATGATCTCAATTTTAAAAACGCTGCCGATCTTTTTAAAATACCCTACTTTGCACCAGAGAATGCAGACGATTTCACCCATGTTTATCGGCAAGCCGTTGAGAATGAGAGAACAACACTCATCGAAGTGCGGACGCATAAAGATGAAAACATTAGTTTTCACAAACGCCTTCAGCAGCAAATTACGACTACCCTGGAAGGAACGTAATTTTTAATGCATTCGAATCTCCTTCATTTTGAATGGCGCGGAGAAAAGGACGAACCCCCCGCTCTCTTTCTGCACGGTTTTATGGGATCGACTGCGGATTGGCAAACGGTATTCGAAAAGCTCGGCAAGTATTTTCACTGTCTGGCTGTTGATTTGCCCGGACATGGCAAAACGAATCTTTTACCCGAAGGCAATTCTTATTCAATGCCCTCAACGGCAAAGCACGTTTTAAACATTTTGGATCATGAGCAAGTGAAAAAATGCACACTGATCGGCTATTCCATGGGCGGACGACTGGCGCTCTACCTGGCGCTGCATTTTCCGCATCGTTTTGACCGGCTCGTACTCGAGTCCGCTTCGCCCGGGTTGGCGTCCGAAGCCGATCGCGCTGCCCGTCAAAAACACGATGAAATGCTGGCGCTGGAATTGGAGCATTTGCCGTTCAATGAATTTTTGCAAAAATGGTATGACCAGCCGTTCTTTGAATCTTTGAAAGGCCATCCGCGTTTTCAAAAAATGTTTTCCTTGCGTCTGCAAAATGATCCCAGGAGGCTGGCCAACTCGCTTCGATTCATGGGCAGCGGAGCGCAGCCGTCATTGTGGAAAAAATTGGGCACATTGCAAACGCCCACTCTGATTTTTGCCGGTGGACTCGATAAGAAATTTATTGACATTGGCTCCCGGATGAAGGAAAAAATTGAAAACGCAAAATTTAAAATGATCGAAAATTGCGGGCACAATATTCATTTTGAAAACCCGGAAGATTATTCACAGGAAATTTTAGCAATGGAGAGTAAATATGAGTACCGTTGACTGGCAGGAATCCGCCGCATTTACAGATATAAAATATCATAAAGCCGAAGGAATGGCTAAAATCACGATCAACCGTCCCCACGTTCGAAATGCCTTTCGGCCTCTGACTGTTGTGGAAATGTCCAAAGCGTTTGCCGATGCTGTTGAGGATCCCCAAATCGGCGTCATCATTTTGACCGGCGAAGGTGAAAAGGCGTTTTGCTCCGGCGGGGATCAAAAGGTTCGCGGTGATTCGGGCTATAAGGACGAAGGAGGTGTGAACCGGCTGAACGTTCTCGATTTTCAGCGTCAAATCAGGACATCTCCCAAACCGGTTATCGCCATGGTTGCCGGCTATGCTATCGGCGGCGGTCATGTTCTGCATCTTTTGTGCGATTTAACAATTGCCGCAGGTAATGCAATCTTTGGCCAGACCGGCCCCAAAGTTGGTTCGTTTGACGGCGGTTACGGCGCAAGTTACATGGCACGCATCGTCGGTCAAAAAAAAGCACGGGAAATCTGGTTTCTTTGCCGCCAGTACAACGCACAGCAAGCACTGGAAATGGGACTGGTCAACACCGTGGTTCCGCTGGAAAAGCTGGAAGAAGAAACCGTGCAGTGGTGCCGGGAAATTCTGGCCAACTCGCCCACTGCCATTCGCTGCCTTAAAGGCGCTTAACGCAGATTGCGACGGACAGGCGGGATTGCAGGAACTGGCCGGCTGTGCGACGATGCTTTTTTACATGTCCGATGAAGCGCAGGAAGGACGCAATTCTTTTCTTGAAAAGAGAAAGCCGGATTTTGGAAAATTTCCGAGACAGCCGTGAGGAGAAAAACAATTGGCATTATAGCGTTATTTGCAGTTCTATGCATAAAGAAATCAGATATTGTGGGCTTGTCCATACTGCCAGCGGAACAAAGCCAATTCAACTCGTCATTCTGTAAGAATCTTGTTGGACGGACGATTAAATAATAAAAATCCCAATTCCAGCGTTTTTCCTACAAGATTCATCCTGAATGACACGCCGGGTTCAGTGATGTCATTGCTGAACGAAACAAACAATTATTTTATAAAATATTGTCAAGTGTTGTCAAGAATTGTCAAGAGGTTAAAATGTCGGATTCCAAATTTAAAGTCTGGATTTTAGCGAGTCGGCCCAAAACGCTGTGGGCGGCGGTCTCGCCTGTTATTATCGGCACGGCAATGGCTTTTGGCGACGGCAAGGCGCATTGGCTATCCGCATTTCTGGCCGCATTCGCCGCAGTGATGATCCAGATCGGCGCAAATTTTTCCAATGATTACTTTGATTA
>JAADFU010000169.1 GCA_013152715.1 Calditrichota bacterium | reverse complement strand
TTTTGAACACTATTCCTTTAGGATCCGGGCAGCAGAGCAAGTCTGTTTCTTTGATCCAGTCTTCATCCGGCAGTTGGTCTTCGCGTTGTTTACTGATGAGAAAGGGAATCAGACTCTGCAGAGCAAAAATGCAGGTGGGTTTGCCGTCGGGAATGGAGATTTTTCCGTAACCCGAGACTTCAAATTTATCCCCGATTTTCAATTGCGCACCGCAGCGTTCTTTGATTTCTGCCACTTCAACGATGAGATTTTTCATGGAATTTACCCTCCACTTTATTGTTTGCCAGTTCTGTTATTAACATAGCAAATTTTTTCACTCGGGGCAAGGGAAAAATTTCAAAATAAAAGAAGGACGTCATTCAAAGTTTATTTCATAGCAGGAGCAAAAATATGAATCGCTTTATTTTCAATCGCTTCTGCCGCTTCCCCGATCCCTTCCGTTAATGTGGGATGCGCGTGAATCGTCAGGCTTAAATCATCGAAATGAAGGCCGGATTCGACGGCAAGCGCACCTTCGGCGATCAAATCAGAGGCGTGCGCACCAATGATGTGGACGCCCAAAACAGCGCCGGTTTCTGCGTCAGAGACAATTTTGTTTACGCCTTCGGTTTCGCCGAGAGTCAAAGCGCGTCCCAGCGCCCGAAACGGGAAAGTGCCGGCTTTCACTTTGTAGCCTTTTGCTTCTGCGTCTGCCTGGGTCAAACCAACAGTCGCGATTTCCGGATCGCTGAAAATGACGCCAGGAATGGCCAGATTGTCAAACGCCGCTGGTTCGCCGGAAATGACTTCCGCAGCAATTTTGCCCATGTGAGAAGCCCGATGGGCTAACATCATTCCTTTAACCACATCGCCGATAGCGTAAACTCCGGGAATTTCCGTTTGCATTTTTTCGTTAACCTGAATAAAACCGCGATCATCGGTTTTCAAGCCAATTCGCTCCCAATCCAGTTCTGAAGTGTTTGGCTTCCTGCCCGCGGAAACGAGCACTTTGTCCGCTTCGATGGCTTGCGTTTTTCCTTTGTGTGAAAAAGTGAGCACGGCAACGCCATTTTGTATGTCCGCTTTTTTTAGACGCGCACCCAATTTGAGATCGATTTTTAGTTTGCGCAATTTTTTCGCCAGCACAGATGACAGCTCCGGTTCAATGAACGGAAGCAATTTTTCGGACAATTCCAAAATCGTCACTTCAGCGCCCAATTTGCGGTACACGGTGCCCATTTCAATTCCTACAGAACCAGCGCCAACAACAACCAGATGTTTCGGCACTTCTTTCAATGACAGGGCATCGGTAGAATCAATGATTACTTCATGATCGAACGGCAAATTGGGCAATGCTATCGGAGAAGAGCCGGTAGCAATAATGATATTTTTGTATTCGAATCGTTGCAGCGCATGTTCTGACGCGACCATTATTTTTCCCGGTTCGCTGAATGTAGCAGTGCCCTGAATAATTTCCACGCCGTTTTTTTCCAAAAGTATTTTTATCCCGCCGCGCAATTTTGACACAATACCATCTTTCCACGAATGCAGTTTACCCAGATCAACGGACACGTCTTTTACAATTACGCCCATTTGCTCCGCTTTTTCCAGATCATGTTTTAAGCCGGAAGCTTCAATCATCGCTTTAGAAGGGATGCAGCCCCAGTTAAGACAAACGCCTCCCAGCAATTCTTTTTCAATCAAAACGACTTCCTGACCCAACTGCGCTGCGCGAATTGCTGCCACATATCCGCCGGGGCCGGCGCCGATAATTACTGTTTCGACGCTTTGGGTAAAATCTCCTACTACCATTTATTTTATCTCCAAAATTTTTAAATGGAACACTGATTCACCGCCGAAAAGATGGCGGTCGTTTCGCACGGATAAAACGGATCATTACGGATTTTTTTCACTTTCTTGAAATTACACCACATCAATCAACATCCGCATTGGCTCTTCCAACAGGGCTTTGATGTAATTCATGAATCTCGCCACGACTGCGCCATCCAGAAGCCTGTGGTCAAAAGAAATTACCAGCGGCATGATGCGGCGGATTTCGATTTGATCTTCTCGAACGACGGGTTTCAATTTCGCTGCCATCAAGCCGAGAATTGCTACTTCGGGATGATTCACAATTGGTGTAGCATGAGTGCCGCCGAGACTGCCAATGTTAGTGATGCTGAATGTCCCGCCGCGCAGCTCGTCCAGTTCAATTTCTCGCTTGCGTGCTTTTTCTGCCAGCGTTTGAATTTCCTCGGCGATTTGAATGATGCTTTTTTTATCCCCATCTTTGACCACCGGAACCATCAAACCCTGCTCCGTGTCCACAGCAACGCCAATGTTGTAATATTTTTTGAAAACGATGTCTCCGCTTTCTTCATCCAGAGAACTGTTGACCATGGGAAATTGCTTGAGCGCAGAAACCACCGCTTTTACGACAAACGCGGTAGCTGTTAATTTTATCCCCCGCGCCTCGGCCATTGGTTTTTGCGCTTTTACGACTTCAAATAAATCGGTAACATCCGCTTCGTCTGTGTGCGAGACATGCGGTATGGTAGAAAAAGATCGCACCATCACTTCGGCGATGCGCTTGCGGATTCCTTTCAACGGTTCCCTTTCTGTAGGACCGTATTTTTCAAAATCAAAACCTACGGTAGAAGGCGCGTGATCTACAGCAGCGGTGCGCGGAATTTTCGGCGCTTCTGCCGGCGATTTTTTGACAGCTAATCTGACGTCCTCATCTGTAATTCTGCCATTTCTGCCTGTTCCCGGCACAGTTCGAATATCAACGCCCAATTCGCGCGCCAAATGACGCGTGTGAGGAGTTGCCAGAACTCTCTTTTCTGCCGTCACTTTGGAAGTTGGTGGCTCAGTCGAAATCGGAATTTTTTCTTCCTTTTTCACTTCTGCTTTTTCCACCGCCGGCGTTTCGGCAGGGACGGTTTCTTCAGCGGGAACTTCGGCTTCGGTTTCAATGATAATCAGCGGATCACCCACGCGCACTAAATCGCCCGGCTCATGCGGCATTTCTGCCACTTTTCCCGGAACCGGCGTGGGCAGCGTGACCACGGCTTTGTCCGTTTCTACTTTAATCACGACTTGATCGGCCTGAACTTCATCGCCTACATTCACTTCGTATCCCACAATTTCCGCTTCGTGAATTCCTTCGCCGACATCCGGCAAACGAAAAATATATCTCATGATTAAAACTCCATTGTTTTATGAATTGCGCGTACCACTTTTTCCGAACTGGGATAATTCACCGGCTCTAATTTTGCCAGCGGCGGAACAACGTCATATCCCGTAACTCTGGCGATCGGCGCCAGCAAGTGGAGCAAATTTCTTTCAGCGACCGTAGCGGCAATTTCCGCTCCCACACCAAAAGAACGCGCGGCTTCGTGGACAATCACCAGCCGGCCTGTTTTTTCAACCGAGCGGGTTACCGTTTCCACATCCCAGGGCAAAATGGTCCGCAGATCAATCACCTCGGCATCCACGCCCTCTTTGCCCACGTGTTCTGCTGCGTCTTCGGCAATGGGAACCATCGCGCCGTAAGCTAATAATGTGATGTCTGTTCCTTCTTTTAAAATCCGGGCTTTGCCAATGGGCGTACGGTAAATTTCATCGGGAACTTCCACTTTTTTCAGCCGATACAATCGTTTCGGCTCCAGAAAAATTACCGGATCCGGATCTTCAATCGCCGAAATCAGCAAACCTTTCGCATCCACGGGATTCGACGGAATCACTACTTTCAAACCCGGCGTATGAGCAAAAAGCGCTTCCGTGCTTTCGGAGTGATGTTCCAGAGCGCGAACTCCGGCGCCGTAAGGCATACGCACGACCATTTGCATGGAATAGCGACTTTGACTGCGATAGCGATACCGAGCCACATGATCCACAATTTGAGCAAATCCCTCAAACACAAATCCCATGAACTGAATTTCTGCCACAGGTTTCAAACCATTTATCGCCATGCCCACGCTGGTGCCAATAATCGCTGACTCAGCCAGCGGAGTGTCCATGACGCGAGTCTCGCCAAATTTTTCCAGAAGTCCATCGGTCGCGCGAAATACGCCGCCGTCGACGCCGATATCTTCGCCTAAAATAACAATGCTATCATCTTCTGCCATCTTCTGGTGCAAGGTTTCATTTATCGCCTGTATCATTGATTTTCTTGCCATTATTTGCCTCCTAATCCGCTGAATTCCTTGACTTCTGCCATCTGTTCGCTGATATGCCAGGGCATTTCGTGATACATGTGCCGGAAAAGATGGGTCGGCTCAAGCGGTTCTACATTCTCGTACTCTTTCACGGCGGTCTCCACTTCCCGCGTTAATTCTTCGATCAGTTTTTTCTCTTTGGCTTCGCTCCAGCCGTGATTTTTCGTCAAATATTTTTTCAATCGCTCAATGGGATCCTTTTTTTCCCATTCTTTGATGATTTCGGGCGTGCGATAACGAGAAGCATCGTCCGCTGTGGTGTGATCTCCCATGCGGTAAGTGACCAATTCAATCAGTACCGGCTGGCTTTTTTCGCGCGCGCGCTCGACATATTTTCTGACTGTTTGGTAAACAGCAAAAACATCGTTGCCATCGACGAGAACGCCTTCCAAGGCATAAGCTGCTGCCTTTTCCGCCAGAGTTTTTGTTTTAGTCTGCTTTTCCACCGGCAGGGAAATCGCCCAGTGATTATTTTGAATCACAAAAACGACCGGCGCTTCGTACACTGCCGAAAAATTTAACGCTTCATGAAAATCTCCCTGCGAAGTGGAGCCATCGCCCGAAGAGGATAATACTACTGATTTTTCGCCGCGAATTTTTGCTGCCATGGCAATTCCGACAGCGTGAATCAGATGGGCGCCGATGGTAATACAGGCCGGTGTAATTTTCAAATCATCCGCTATCCTGGCGCCTCTTTCGTCACCGCCCCAGTACAGATATTGATCTTTCAGCGGAACGCCGAGCGCGAAAAGAGCGCCGTATTCGCGAAATGCTGGCACAAACCAGTCTTCCGGCTGCAACGGCAGCGCCATTCCGACGTTAGACGCTTCCTGCCCGCGAACCGAAGCCAACGTGCCCATTCTGCCCTGCCTTTGCAGAGAAAGGGCTTTGTCGTTCCAGAGCCGCGCCAAATTCATCAAACGATACATTTTGAACATCAGTTCTTCGGAGATGCCGTCAATTGCCTTTTCGTCGCAATTGCCTTTTTCGTCCAATATTTGAACCATTTTTAACTTCATGATTTCTCCCGATATTTTTTTTGAAGCCGCAAAGGCGCCAAGAATTTATTGTTAAAATTTTCTTTTATTCGATATGAAGTCAACCATTCTTTTTTTTGCCCATTGAGTCTTGGACACTTCGAGGCTGAATGATTACATTTTTTTCTCTGTGCCTCTCGTGTCAAAGAAACTGACATCTCTCGTTGAAAGATTTCTGAAAAATGCTCCAGCACCAGCTTCATTACAAAATTTTTATTTGGAACAAAGCCGACGATTTCTTCAACAGTACACAATTTCACAGCCAATCCGCACGGTTTAATGAAATTCGCCGGACTGTAATCGCCGCCGAGATTCAGCGCAAAGCCGTAACTGGTCACCCAGTCGGAGAAGTAAGTACCCATGGAAGCGATTTTGCGATTCCCGACCCAGAGACCGATTTGCGCCACTTTTTCGCGCTTTCTGTTCGCCTGAACTCCCAAATCAGCCAGCGTGCGAATGGCGACCTCCTCCAGTCGAAACATGTAATTTGACAAATTGCGCTCGTTTTTTCTCAACTTCAAAATCGGATAAACATTCAGTTGCCCGGGCCAATGAAAAGTGAGGCCGCCGCCGCGTTGAGTTTGTAGGAGCGGGATATTTTGATTTTCAAAGAAAGCGATTGGCTTCAAAAAATCAGCCGGGTTTAATTTTCTCGAACCATAAGCCAGCACCGGCTTGTGTGAAAGAAACAGCAACAAATCAGAAATCTCATCTTGCGCCCTTTTCAGCATCAAATTTTTCATCAATTGATCCGCTTCCCCCAAATCTGCTGTGCCCAAATTTAATGATTGAAAAGTGGTTTTTTCATGATTAGCAATTTTTAATATTTGTTCTGATTGAATCATAACTTTCTTTTTCACTCCAAACTCACAATTCGCAACCCAAATTCACTTCCACTTAATATTGCAGCCAATACTTGGTTTCTGATTCGGATTAACCGGCTTCCCGGCTAAAATTGCAGCTAACGCTTCGCGAATGTCTTTTCCGGTCACGGGAATATTGTTGCCCGGTCTGGAATCATCCAATTGCCCGCGATAAACGCATTTCAAATCTTTGTCAAAAATAAAAAAATCAGGCGTACATGCCGCACGGTAAGCGCGCGCGACCTTCTGCGTCTCGTCGTACAAATACGGGAAGGGAAATTTTAATTTCTCCGCCAATCTTTTCATCTCCTCGGGCGAATCGTCAGGATAAGCTTCGACATCATTTGAATTGATCGCCACAAAAGAAACTCCCCGCGGGATGTAATCATTTGTCAACTTGACCAATTCTTCTTGCACATGTTTTACGAACGGACAGTGGTTACAAATGAACATGATTACCGTGGCTTTGTCAGATTTCAATTCTGCCAACGATAGATTTTTTCCCGATACGACATCCGGCAAATTAAAATCAGGTGCTGTCTCGCCTAATTTCAATGCCATTGTGGACAAAGTCTCTGCCATTTATTCTCTCCTCAATTTTCATTTCCCAAATAAATATTTTGAAAAATTTCTTCGACTTGTTTTTGAATCAATTTTACTTTTGACTTCACATTGCACACGTCAAAGCGCACACACACTTTTTTTTCGTTGTTCCCCACGCAGTCAGTCATGCGAAGCGGCCCCTCTATCGCTTCGACGACTTCTGCCAGATTGATCTTGTTAATCGGTTTCGCTAAAAAATATCCTCCTTTGACGCCCTGTACGGATTTGATGAGTTTTTTTCGCGCCAGTTTCTGGAGAATTTTCCCCATTAATTCATAAGAAATGCGGTACTGTTCTGACAATTCCCTGGCAGACGTCAGTTCGCCGGGATTTTTTGGGGAAATATGCTGCAACGCGATCAGAGCGTACTCGACTTTTTTACCCAACCTAATCACAATATACGACCATTTTAATCCTATTTTTATTCATAAAATTAGATGAAGGCCGTGGCAATAAGGCTCAGCGATTTTACAAATGCATATTTTTTTGCTCAATAACCCTCAAAGCCCCAGACCAGCAATCGACTTTCCGCAAAATTTGCACGCGCCATTTTCAATATTATTTTCCTGAATCTGGTAGCCAATTCTGCGAACGAGCATTTTTCCACAATTGGGACAAACGGTATTTTCGCCTTCGCTGCCGGGAACATTCCCCACGTAAACGTAATGCAAGCCCTGTTTTTTTCCAATCTTGAAGGCCAGCTCTAACGTGGACACCGGCGTCGACGAGTGCGTTTGCAGATGATATTGCGGATAAAATCGGCTCACATGCCAGGGCGTTTCCTGCCCCAGCTCCGATGAAATGAATTTGGCAATTTTAGTTAATTCTTCCGGCGAATCATTTTCCCCGGGAATCACCAGCGTGGTCACTTCGACCCAGATGTCCGATTTCTTCATTAATTTCAACGTGTCCAACACCGGCTGCAATCGGGCGCCGGTAAATTTGCGGTAAAATTTATCGCTGAAACTTTTCAAATCCACGTTCGCCGCGTCCAGAATCGATTTTATTTTTTCCAGCGGCTCGGGACTGATGTAGCCGTTGGTCACAAAGACATTCAAAATGCCAAGCTTGTGCGCCAATTGGGCTGTGTCAAAAGCGTACTCGTAAAAAATAGTAGGCTCTGTATAGGTATAGGCAATTGATTTACAATGATTCCGAACCGCCATTTCCACCAGATCCCGCGGAGTAAATTGCTGGCTGTAGCGGTCGATGATACTCAAATCCGGCACCTGGGAAATATCATAATTTTGACAAAATTTGCATTTGAAATTGCAGCCTACCGTCGCCACGGAAAAAGACCGCGAGCCGGGCGCAACGTGAAAGAGCGGCTTTTTTTCAATGGGATCCACGTGCACAGCAACAGCTTTTCCATAAGTCAGACTGTACAGCTTGCCATTTTTGTTCTGACGAACGCGGCAAACACCTATCTGTCCGTTGTTCAATTTACAAAAATGCGGACAGAGCGTGCATTCCACTTTTTCGTTCTCAAGCTGTCGATAAAACATGGCTTCTTTCATAATCCACTCCGTTGATCACCTTCGACTGAAAATGCAACCGCAGTAATTCTGCCGGTAAAGATTATATTTTCTGCTTAACTCCGCGCTGCGCTTGAATCCGTCTTTTTTCTTGAAATTGGCTTCAATGTATTCGACCCCGTACTTTTCGGACAACTCATTTCCGATGTCATTCAAAAGTTGGGCGCTTTTGTGCGGGCTGATGGACATGACTGTAGTAAAAGCATCAAATCCCTTTTCCACGGCGACTTTTGCCGTCCGTTCAAGACGAAACCTAAAACACACTGCGCAACGCTTCCCACCTTCGGGCTCGTGTTCCAGCCCCTTGACGGCGGCGAACCAATTTTTCGGATCGTACTCGCCAACAATGATTTCAGCTTCCAGTTCTTTCAGCAATCGCTTCAATTCGTCCAATCGCTGCTGATATTCTTGTTCGGGATGAATATTTGGATTGTAAAAATAACAAGTCACCTGAAACGAATCTCGCAGCCTCTCCAGCGGCACAGTGACACACGGGCCACAACAGGTATGGAGCAAAACATTTTTCATTTCTGATTCCATTAAAAATGCGACATCTTTTCATTTTAAAAATAAACTAATTTTTGAAAAAATCAACAACATTTTTCAAAATAAAACAGGGAGACCCGCAAATTTTCTCCGCATCTCCCTGCTAAAATCAACTCTCGCCAAAGTCGCCCATTAATTGTTTGGCGGGCTTAAAACAATATCGATTCTGCGATTCCGCGCGCGGCCTTCTCGGGTTTCATTCGTTGCGACAGGTCGACTTTCGCCGAATCCCACCGAAGAAATCTGCTGTTCAGTCAAACCCATGTTTGCCATCAGGTAAGACATAACCGAGCGGGCACGATTCAGCGACAAAGATTGATTTTTGCGCGCGTCGCCCTTATTGTCCGTGTGACCTTCGATGGTAATGTGGTAATCGGGAAAAATGCGAATTGCTCGTTGGACTTTAGTGAGCAAACCAAAGTATTCCGGATCGATAACTGATTTGCCACTGGCAAATTTCAGCCCCGTCAGACGAAGAAGCACATTTTCGCCTTCGCGCAATACCTTGGCCTCATCTCTGCTGAAGAGAGTTTCTATTCTTTTGAATTTTTGTTTGCGTTTTTCTTCAAGAGACAGTTTTGTGCGTAAACCAGCCTCTTTCTCCTTCAGTTGCGACAACTGGTTTTGCAACTCCAATTTGTCTTCTCCTAATTTCTCGATATTTTGATCCATACGGGAGATTTCCTCTGACAGATCTTTGTTCTGCTGTTTCAAGCTATTGATAGTTTTGATGATTGCCTTGGTCGGCTTCCCAAACCCATTGTCAAATCGAGCCTCCAGAGAGAGACTTTTACAGATCTTTTTAAAATAATTTTCATGTTCCAGTATTAATTTTTCCCAGTTGAGGTCGTCTTCCCTGAGCTGTTTAATTTGATTGGCAAGAAATTCGGCATGACTGATTTCATAATCGGCCATTTCCGCTTTGCCTTTGGCGTCTGTCTTCGCGCTGCGATCGCTGTTCAAAATTACCTCGGCCTCTTCCAGCAAACGGCTCGCTCTGCCCAGAGTTTGCGGTGCAAATTTGGGAATTTTATTTTTTTCATCCGCTGCCAGCCTCTTTTTCACACGGCCGATGATGCTGGTTTTTATGGCAATCAACTCAGCCTCGCGAAACAATTTTTCTGACTGAAGGGATTTTTCTTTTGCCTTTTTCACGTTGCTTTTTTCCAATTGACGCGTCGCCTCGCCGAAAAGCCTCTCTGCTTTTTCGAACAAATCTCTCGAATATTCGATAACGTTCGCGTTCAGCGCTTCTTCCCGGGCTTTGATCAAATGCGCCAATGAAATTTTTGCCCGCTTTGCGCTTTTGATGGAGAGATTTAGCCATTTCTTAATTTCTTCGATTTTGTCATCGACATTTTTCCCACGACTGAAATCCTTCAGCGCATCTTCTTGAACCGCAACCGCCTTTTTGTAATTTTCAGGAGATAAAATATCAGCTTGCGCCGTCCGGGCTTGCAAGAATAATTTATCCACATCTTTAAAGACTCGCGCCTTAATCTCTTGCTGAGCCCAAAGCTGACAATTGAATAAAATGACAATTGCGAAAACAACTACAAAAAAAATTCCAATCACTTTCCCGGAAGTTAATTTTTTTGCTGGATTGCCCATAAGCCATTCTCCTTAATACATGATACATTTTCTTTTTTAAACGATATTAACAATATAATTTTTTCAAAACGAAATGTCAAGTAAAATAATTTTTCAATCAAAATTGATTTTTTTGCGAGAAACACCTGCAGTATCTCATGTGAAGTCTTCGTTTCTTTTGCAAGAAAATTCGCCCACATCAAGAAGGGAAAAGAGAGAAATTAATTTGAAGGTTAGTCAAGATTTTTTACAGCACGTTCCTGAAAAACGGAAAACGCCGTTTTTGTTTTAGCGTTCTTCAAGCGCTTCGCGCACTTCACGACACTACGGTGATTTTTTTCGGCCTCGCAGCGCGCGGGTCCGTGTGTAAGTCCAAAAAGCAGACATAAAAAGCAAAAAGCCCTTCGAACTAAAACAGCCGAAGGGCCTAATGGTATTCCAATCTATTTTACGGATGAGGCGGCGGTTCCTTGGTAGTTTTTTTCTTGTCCCCCTGCAGAATCTTTCTCAATCGCTCCAGTTCGCGCTCTGCCTTGCGACGTTCGGCCTTGATTCGCTGCAATTCTTCTTCTGCCGATTCAGTCTGGCGCTGTTCCCGAATAATCTGCTCGAACAATTCCCGTCTGCTTTCAGCTTTTTTGATCAGCACATCTTTGTCGCTGGTTTTGTAAACCGAGGTCGGCAACAACAGCAAATTCATGCCAAAATTGAGCCGCCACGCCGGATAATTTGGCACATCGTGAGGCCGGCTGATGAATTGATAAGTTGTCTCATCTTTATCAGACGTCAAACGGAAATCCGCCCCTACGCGGAGATTCAACCAGCGATAAGCCTGATAGCTGATGGTCGGCGTGAGAAACAGATAATTTTCAACACTGTAAGCTGTCTGTTTGGGAGGTTTCTGAATAAAAGAATTACCAAATAGCTCCACCGAAAAATCAAAACCGCTGGCCGGAATTTTTAGTCCGGCGCCGTAAAGAAGTTCCTGAGTCATCGACGGGACGCCGTAGGGATCGTTCCCATTGCCGCTCAATTTCTCGCCGACGTCGTTATGGTTGAGATAGCCTAAGTTGAAATCGACATTTATATTTTCATCGGGATAAAGCGGATCCCGTGAATAGGAAACCATTCCCATAAATCCCCATTCCACTGTGCCGGCGGAATACGGCTCAAATTGTATGTTTGCGTCTTTGCCTGTCGGAAATCGCGTGTTTACGCTGACGCCCCAGGTGACGGAGCTCCCTCTGATATTATAAGATCCAAATTTGAGCCCCAGATACAAATCGCCCGGCGCCATATATTTCTTTTCGCCGCGCTGCGTGTCTTGATAAACAACCGGAGCAAGAGACAGCTCAATGTGATTGCTAAAACCGTAGCTCAAACTCAGCGCGCCCTGAATGTCCCAAACGCCAATCGAGGATGTGGTATTTGCCAGATTTCTCGAGACAACTTTTCCCCAGACCTGAGTTCGGGCAAACATGGTTAAATAACCGGGCTTCAGATTCCACGCCGATTTTACGTAAGTCAACCCTCTCCCGCCGGTAAGCCCATTCGCATACACGCCCGAAAAAAGCATTAACAAAGCGAGTAATACGACCCCCACACGAATGGCTCTCTTGCTATTCATGATGTCGACCTCCAAATTGATGTCATTTCTTCTGTGATGGCAACCAATAGATGCAAAATCTTTAATACTTTAACATAATTTATTTTTTAAAATTTGTCAACAGGCAATTTAAATATTACAAAAAAATAACAGCAACTTTCGCACATTTCAATCAATTGAACCCTTATCTTTTGGTATAATAGTAGATAAAGGCATAAATTTGCACCAAATAACCAACTTTCGTAATCACTTCTAACGCTTTTGAGATATGATACCATTTTGTGCCAGAGATAACGATCGTATCATCAGGTTTCAAGACTGGGATTACTGAGATATCCCCGTTTTTCATAAATTTTTTCACATCGACAATAATCACTGACTTGTTTTTATTGTTGTTATCAGTTTGATTATGCGGCGGCCGAATAATTTTAATCTTACTTAATTTTGCGCCTTCGATTGGACCGCCGGCAAAAGAGATTAACGACACCAGATCAGTGCCGCTGGGAACTAAATATTGGCCAGGTTTTGCGACAAAACCCCACACATTCACCTTAATCAATAGTTGATCGTCAGTCCCGAGATAATATTGGGCTCCGCGCGGATATTTTTGCTCCTGGCTTAGGGAAGAGTGTACGAAGATGAGACAATTGGCAAACAGCAATATCCATAAAATAAGCCATAACCGTTTCATTTTAATCATTTGCCATCTCCTTAGGCGCGTAACTTGCTTATTTTCAAAACATTTCATTCCCCCCAAAAATGATAAGCTGAAAAAGCAACTGAAAAATGGACTATTTTAACATATAAGCAAAGAGTAGCAAATATATTGCCAAAGCAACTATTCGCAAACGAAATAACCTCGAATCATCAAATGGCAAACCAACCCAGAGTCCAAAGCAGATTTGGCTCCCAAACTCCAAATCGCAATAACCGAAAACAGCAGTGTTTTGAATTTAGAATTTGTCTGAAATTCGCTGTTCGAGCATTGAGCTTTAGAACTTGAAATCGGCGCTCCGCAAAATTCTTGCTAATTATATTTTTAGCGCCTCTCGAAAAATTGCTCTCAATTTCCCCTCATCCGATTTCAACAAATCCCGATCAGGGTACTTTTGTTCTTCATCGATCTGGCACAATAATTTTAACAAATCCACATTCTGATTCCAGCGGCAGCCGTCGAAAAATTCGATGCCTTTGTGGTCGCGGATTTTGTATAGTGACCGTCTTCCGTAACAGGTGCCCAGATAAACATGATTCAAATTTTTGTCTTTGGCCCAGCGAATGGTGCGCCACATCATGTATTTTCCCAGCGAATGGGATTGCAAAAACGCCAGATCGAAAAAAGCATACCAGTAATGCAGCATATTTTCATGAATTCCGGCAAAAACATAGCCGTACGTTCTTTCGATAGACTGAAAAACCAGGATATGGGTCAACATTTTTCGTTTGAAAATGTACAAAATCCGCTCCGGATCCATCTTCCCGCCATGAAAACGCGCACTGGCAAATTTCGAGCAAAACGAGAGAAAATTGGGATCCGCCCCATTGAAATTTTCCTTGCGAATCGGCTCCACCCGAATCGCCAACGCCGACGCGATCCGATCCACGCGCCGATTTTCCGACGTAATTTTGAAACGCTCCAGATCAACGCGCACGCTCCTCGCCAGATAAAAAATGTCCCGCTCAATGCTCAAATCGCCGGTGTAAGGCAAAAAACCCTGATTATAAATATCTGAAATTCTGTCGTCCGGCTCACGTACCGCGTAAACGGAGTAGCTGAACGTGTAACTGCTGTAGTTAATTTGATGCTGAGAGTAGAAAGTTTTCATTGTAGTCTCCATCGCAAAACGTCGATCATGACAAAAATTTATCAAAATAAATCACTGCCATATTCTCTTTCAAATTCTTCAAAAATAATTCGCAAAATTTCCATTCGTTCCTCGACTTCGGTCATTTGCTCCGCTAACTGAATGATTTCCCTTTTTTTGATCGATTGAATTCTCATATTGACCAAATAATTTTTCGCTTCTTCGGAAATATCATCAATAATCACAATCACGTTTCCCTGCTGAACTCGTTCACGGTCAAAGTTTGATTTCAACTCCGAATAAACATGATCGGCAGCCTTCGTATTTTTAATTTTCATCTTTTTGATTTGGTAAACAACGCCAAAATTTGTCGACAGATCAACGCCGGAATCATGAGCAGAAGTGCGTGTATCGCGATAAATTTTGCAGGCGAATTTTTCCAGATGAATTTTCAGAATTGCAAAACAATACCCCGCAGCCCTAGCCAAAATTGATTAATTTTTTATCTCGTAACTCTCATCGAATCTGTAATCCAACGGCAACAAGTCCGGAATGCGCCTTTTTGTCCAATCGCCGCGGATGGTGATGGCGTAGCCGTTGAGAATGTTTCCCAACGAATCAATTTTCGCGTAAGGCGCGTTTAAATACAAAACCGATTCCGTCACCTGCGGATTCCATTTGCTTTTGCTGGTGTAGCGAACGCCCAGATACAAATCGAATTGCAATAAGTAAATTCCGTCTCTAACGTCCGGCTGGATCAGCTTTTCTTTTTTTAGATCAATCTTCCTTGACGCGCCGACCCGGTCCAGAGACATAATTTGATAAAGCTCAAATCCTTCTTCCTTGACGCGATTTTTCACCAACGAAATCAAAAAATGTTTGAATGACCCTAAAAAAGTTTCCCGCCTTCTTCGTTGCCACTGGATTTTTTCCAGCGAATCTACGGGCTTCATCTCTTGATAATGAGAATAAATACCATAAATCAGCCGATCTTGGTCAAGTTCAAATCGGTGGAAAACAATTCGCATTTCGTACCCGAGCGCGTTGTTTCTGATGCGCAGGCTGCTATCGGAGAAGGCATAAAATTTTCCATAGGCCGGGTCTGCGGAAAAATTTAAAACGTAAGGATTCAAAATCTCTGTCTTTTTTGCATTTCCCGATTCGCCCATGAATAGTTTAAGAAATTTTTTGTAATTTTTCTCCCAGTTTTTGAGCTTCTCTCCCTTGACAACGACCTCTTCGCCGCTGATTGTTTTCGGACTGAGACGAACATTGATCGTCAGATTTTTTTCGTACGATATTTCTATTTCCTTTGCAAAAATCTCGTAACCAATTCTGCTGATAATTAGAGTGTAGGCGCCTTGCGGAACTCGATAAATGACAAAATTGCCGCTTAAATCGCTCGCCGTACCAATGGTAGTGTTTGCCAGAAAAACATTTACATCCGAAAGCGGAGCTCCGGTTTCTGCATCAACGACATTGCCCTGAATTTTGCTGCCAGTAGCGGCTTTGAGGAGACGCTGTCCTGTTCCGGAATCGTTTTGACGGACAAAAATGAAAAGAAAAATAAAGAAAATCACTTTCGTGTGAGTTCTCATTTCAATATTAGCGTCAGTTCATAGTTTTCTTTTTTGAAAATACAAATTCAGCTCTAAAAAAGCAAGCGAATATTTTTGAAGTTTTTTGACAGATCACGCCCCTGTCCGACATGCTTTTTTTTGCTGATGATATCCGGGTTCT
>JAADFU010000168.1 GCA_013152715.1 Calditrichota bacterium | reverse complement strand
TTCTCAAAAAAATACTTGACTTTAATAAACCAGGCACCAAGACTCCAAGAAAAAATTAATTTAAAAATCTCTGTGTCCTCTGCGCCTCTGGCGCATTTTCACGGATTAGACGGATTTACGCGGATTTTTTGAATAAATTAAAGAAACTTGGTGTCTGGTTTATTAAAGTCAAGTATTTTTTTGAGAAAATAGATATATTTATCTTTTGCTATTTTGAATTACTAGAGTAACTATCATTTTCAGGTATTCCTGATCCCTGCCCCCCCCCGTGGGTGGCTCGCAAAACAGGTATCATTGGACACTTGTACGCATCATGCTTAATTCTGGTATTTTGAAGTTTTTCACTTTATCTTGCTTTATCGAAGCTATGATGCAAGCAGGGAGTTACTAAGCTTTGTGAGAAGGTCGATAAATATCGCCTTTATGACACCAATGATAATCTCCCTGCTTACAAGTGTTTTTCTCATCACGCTGCATTTCTGGCGTGCTGTTTTTGAAAATATTGGAGATCAAACTCGCACTGATGATGGACAAGCGCATATATCAATCTCAACAATTTGCGGCTGATGGCTGTCAGGGCTTTGATTTTTTTCATGCCTCGGGCCACATAGCTCTGGTATTGCTCGTGATAGATACCGCCTTGACGCACGACATTAATCGCCGCAAAAAACAACAATTTTCGCGCCAGGGGACGACCGCGCTTGGCAATGCGTTTGTGCCCGCGATGTTTTCCCGAACTGATTTCGTACAAATTCAACCCGACGAATTTTTCCAGTTCGGCATAATTGGCAAATTCATGAAAATTACCAATTTCACCGATAAGACCAGCCGCGGTGATTGGTCCCACCCCTTTGATCGACAGCATAAGGTGACTTTCCGGCACACGAGAAAGCACATGCGCGATGCGCTGCTCATAAATTGCCACCCACTGTTCATGCTCCTCAATAATATGCAACAGACGATGAATCCTGTCGGCTATACAATGCTGGCCCTCTTTAATGCCGACACTCGTGAGCGCATATTGATAAAGCTGCTCGGCGCGCTCCTGTGGCATACGCCCTCGGCTCTGATGACGAATAATGGCTGCCAATTTTTCCACACCCAGGTCAGCGATTGCCTCCGGTGTCGGGTAATGCGTCAACAAATAATGCGCTGTCTTCGTATCCAAATGCGTGAACACCCGTTGAAATTCCGGAAAAATCTTGAACACATGCGCGTGCAGCTTATTATACAACTCGGTCAGCAATTTCAACTCATCATCTCGATCATGCACCAACTCTCGCAACTCCGCAGCTACTCCGCGCGGCACAACCACGCGCAACCAATTGCCCAATTCAATGATATCGGCAATCACTTTCGGATCCTTTTTATCATGCTTGTTCGGCGAATTGTCACTGATCTCTTTCACTTTCTTGGTATGTTTGGGATTCACATAAACCAAAGTCACTGGCTTATCGTGCAAAAAGTGAATCAGCGGTATCCCATAACACCCGGTGGATTCAAAACCGATGATAATGTCCGGCACATGCGTCTCGCGCTGAATCGACTCAATGGCGTGCCAAAATATAGTAAATCCTCCATAGGTGTTGTGAAACTTAAACGGCGCCACTTCTGTCCCATCATAACAGCGAATGTAGCCGTAATTATACTCTTTACCGATGTCAACGGTCACCAAAATCGTTTTTTCATTGAAAATACGCTTTTTATTTCGTATCTTTCGCATGGCTATACTCCTTTTGTTTTTAATAAACCAGTTTTTTTACTAGAGTATAGCCTTTTATTTTTTTTATGGCAATACTTTTTTTATAATATAGCAAGCTTTGAGTCTTCGTGGTGAAATTTATTTTTTTGATTCATTCAAAAAGAATCCAATTCCTTTCTCTGTAATTTCTTGAAAATCAGGGATATTTCCAATTTCAATCAATTTATCCGCATGATATCCATTCCACACTTCAAAAAATTTCTGCAGCGCCGCCAGATGTCTCCCGACGCGAACTTTGAGGGGAATTCCGTCTGCCGGGTAATCCACTTCCAGCAATCCGTGTGCCGCCGCTTCGGCGTAAATCTTGTCTTTTCCGCTTAAAACGGCATCAGGAGTCAATTTTCCGTGGTATCTTCCCTGAACTGTATTTGCACTTTCCATCAAAATCGCCGCAATCCCCAACTGATCGCCCCATTCGCGATGGGAGAGACCGCGAAAATGTTCCGGCGACGGCTCTAAATTGAAATTGAGTCCGTCCATTTGCAGCTCCATCACAACTTCGCTCGCCATTTCGAATCCGTTGGGATGAGCCACAATGGCGTTGATCACCGGATATTCCAGTGAAGCTTCGTGGAGATCAAATGCCAGATCGACTTTTTCTTTTTTCAGCAATTCCATGATGGCAAAAGCCACTTTTTCCGTGAGCGATCCGTCAGGTTTGCCGGGATAGGAACGATTTAGATTTCGCGTTTCTCCACCGGATAATTTTTGCCCCGAAGGAAAATGGCGATAAACTTCCGGGTCAGGCCACTGGTCAATGGGATTGGTATTTCGCGAACCAAAACGGAACCAGCGCATTCCGTGAGGTGTGGGAATAAAAAAACGCTGCGGATTTGCTTCCTGGGGATCGTTGTGCGAAAAGGCGCTGTTGTTTGCTCTTGGAATTACAATTAGTCTGCCTGCCTGAACTTGCGCTCGCTCGATGAATTGCAGTGATAAATCCAGCCGGCTCGTTGGGATGAGTCCCACCCAGAATGAGCACTGTCGCGCCCGGATTTTCTCCTTCAAAAAAATAAACTTCCGTGTCACCATTCGTTCCCCGTAACGGAGAAAAGTAGTCGCTCAACATTTTCTTTTCCGAGATTCCCTGTCCCGGATAAATTGGCTCCGGTTGCCTCATGCGCAAAAAATCGCGTCCGGCAACTGCCGCAAGAAAAACGGAAAAAAACAGAATGACAATCGCTCGAATTTTTGAGTTTTTCATTTTGCCTCTACTTGATTAAAAGAACTCTGAGTATCAAAGGAATTAGAACAATCAAATGCGTGAGTTGATTCCGCCAGTTTTTTTCTTTGAATAGATCGATTATCGATAAAATCAAGATCAGAGCTGTAATAAGCAGGTAAATAATTTTTAGCATAGCATTCCTCATTTGCTTTAGCCACAGAGGCACGGAGAAGCACAGAGTTTTTAAATAGTGGAAAAAATCACTCTTTTTTCAGAAACCGAGCTGTATCAAAGGTTAAAAAAATTAGTAAAAACCACGAAGGACACGAAGATCACGAAGAATTTCTA
>JAADFU010000167.1 GCA_013152715.1 Calditrichota bacterium | reverse complement strand
AGCGCTTGACTGGCAGTCAAGAGGTCAGGAGTTCGAGCCTCCTTAGCTCCACTTTTGTTTTTAAGCCATCTGACCAATCAGGTGGCTTTTTTTTTGTGCGGAGAAACGCCATACCGGAAAAAATATTGCTGCGTCACTGTCGACACTACCTGTCCCCTGCGATGCTTCCGTGGATATTCTGCTCAATGACGGAAAAATCGCTCACCTAATAAAGACAACGAAATATTTGATTTCGCAATTGCTATTGCGTTTCATACAGTGTTTTTATGCGAATGTCAAGTCGCGAAAGGCGAAATGCAAGGAGTGAAACGTAAAATTATTTGACTTTTTTTTCATTTATTTATTATTTATTTATTGCGAAATCGTAAAATTATTATTATATTGTAATCTTCTAATTTGCCATCAATCTTATTTGCCAATTTCAAGAGGAAACTATGACCGAATTTAATGGCCTTCATCTTCATCTTGGTAATCTCTCCAGACTTTCAAACGCAAAAACGCGCTCCATCAGTGCGGAGAATTTCACCGGCGAAAAAGGCAAAGGCGGCATGGCAACGAACGGCGCTACAGAAGTTTTTGCCCGCGATTTGGGTCAGGGATGGAAAATTTCGCCGTGCGTCACGTTGAAATCGCACCAGACATTTACATTAGCGGAAATTCATGGACCCGGCGCTATTCAACACATCTGGATGACGGTGAACGAGAAAGAATGGCGCAGATTGATTCTTCGTTTCTACTGGGACGATGAGCCTAATCCTTCGGTGGAAGTTCCCATCGGCGACTTTTTCTGCAATGGCTGGTGCATGCCCTGCCTGATCAATTCGTTGCCAGTGACTGTCAATCCGCGCGGCGGTTTCAATTCTTACTGGGAAATGCCCTTTAGAAAAAAAGCGCACATTACAGTAGAAAATTTGAGCGACGCGGAAATCGACGGCTTTTTTTACCAAATTGATTACACACTGACAAAAATTCCGGATGATGTCGGTTATTTTCACGCCCAGTGGCGGCGAGCCAATCCCCTGCCCTACAAAAAGGTTTACACCATCGTCGATGGAATTCTGGGACACGGACATTATGTCGGCTCTTACCTGGCCTGGGGCGTCAATCAAAACGGCTGGTGGGGCGAAGGCGAGATAAAATTTTTCATGGATGGCGACAAAGATTTCCCGACAATTTGCGGCACCGGCACTGAAGATTATTTCGGCGGCGCCTGGGGTTTTAATTTTCCCAAAAATAATTACGGCGAGTACAGCACGGCTTACTCCGGCATGCCGCAAGTCATTCGTCCTGATGGCTTCACTGAAGCAAATCAGCGTTTCGGACTTTACCGCTGGCACATCATGGATCCGGTTCGATTCGAAAAAGAGTTGCGCGTGACCATTCAGGATTTAGGCTGGCGAACCGCTATGGGCAAAGAGCCCGCGCGTTTTTTGCCGCGGCAGGACGACATCGCCTCTGTCGGTTTTTGGTATCAGAGAGAACCGCACAGAAAATTTCCGCAATTGCCGGGCAGAGATTTTCTGGAGATAATTTGAGCGATTTCAAATGTTGCAACTTCTGGTATTTTCTGTTCTCTTTTTGGAAACAACTGATGTGAAGCTACGTAAAGTGAGGTACTATGCTTGCCAAGGTAATCAGTGCGGCTGTATTGGGAATCGATGCTTTTCCTGTGGAAGTTGAATCTAATCTTGAATCGCAATTACCAGCTTTTTCCACAGTGGGTTTGCCGGACAGCGCTGTTCGCGAGTCAAGAGAGCGTGTGACAGCAGCAATAAAAAATTCAGGCTATCCCTTTCCGCGAAAACGCATTACCATAAATCTTGCGCCGGCAGACATCAAAAAAGAAGGTTCGGCGTTCGATTTACCCATTGCGATCGGCATTCTTGCGGCGTCCGGTGTGGTTTCCAGTCCCCTGCTGGAAAATTTCATTATTCTCGGGGAGCTCTCTCTGGACGGAAGTTTGCGGCCCATTCACGGCGCGCTTCCCATTGCTATTGAAATTAGTAAACAAAAATTGAAGGGAATTATTCTGCCAAAGTCCAATGCCAGCGAAGCCGCCATGGCGCAAAATATTGACGTTATTCCAGTGGACGATTTGAAATCGGCGGTGAATTTTTTGAACGGAATGATGGAAATTTCGCCTTTTCAGGTGTCGCTTGCGGAAATCTTTTCCCGGAGCAGAAACTACCACGTCGATTTTCAGGACGTGAAAGGACAGCAGCACGTAAAAAGAGCGCTGGAAGTTGCTGCGGCCGGCGGGCACAATATTCTGATGATTGGGCCGCCGGGATCAGGAAAAACCATGCTGGCGAAAAGGCTGCCGACAATTTTGCCGGATTTGACTCTCGAAGAAGCCCTGGAAACAACAAAAATCCACTCAGTCGCCGGCTTGCTTCCGGCAAACAGTCCGTTGATTGCCATCAGACCCTTTCGTTCGCCGCACCACACAATTTCTGATGCGGGACTCATCGGCGGCGGTCATATTCCCAGACCCGGTGAAGTAAGTCTGGCTCATCACGGCGTACTTTTTCTGGACGAATTGCCCGAATTCAAAAAAAACGTGCTGGAAGTGATGCGCCAGCCGTTAGAAGACGGAAGAGTGACAATTTCTCGCGCGGCGATTTCTCTGACCTATCCGGCACAATTTATGTTAGCCGCGGCAATGAATCCATGTCCCTGCGGTTACGCTACGGATCCGAATCACGAATGTTCGTGTACGCCGCCGCAAATTCAAAAATACCTGTCTCGTATTTCGGGACCACTGTTAGACAGAATCGACATTCACGTGGAAGTTCCGGCAGTGAAATATTCCGAACTCTCCAGCGACCAGTCCGGAGAGCCGTCTTCGAACATTCGGGACAGAGTTGAGCAAGCGCGTGAAATCCAGCTTCGCCGTTTCGCCAATAAGGCGAACATCTACTGCAACGCGCGAATGGAATCGCGCGACATCCGAAAATTTTGTAAAATTGACGATAAATGTCAGGAACTCATGAAAATGGCAATTACCAAAATTGGCTTATCTGCACGTGCCTACGATCGCATTTTGAAAGTTGCGCGCACAATCGCTGATCTAGAGCATAGTCAGGAAATCCAGCCGCAATACATCAGCGAAGCGATTCAATATCGCAGCCTGGATCGGCAAATTAATTTTGCAAATTCATTTTAAAGGGAAAAAGCATGTCCGAAAAAAGCCTTGATTTATTTTTCCTGATCCTCACTGTGTTTTTGGGCGCATCTATCGTGCTGCAAATAATTATCGCCAAGCGACTGAATGCAATTAGCAGGCGTTTGTTTAAAATTTTATTTGAATTGCAAGGATATGTTCGCAAAACGAAACAGAAGAGAAAATACACCGTAACCAGAACTTGCGCGACGTGCAAATATCGCGTGCCTTTCTTCAATCTGAAAAAAGGCAACAACGACTTAGTTTATTATCGCTGCCGCTTGACTAATCGAAAAGTTGCTTCTGAGTTTGTGTGTGAACATTTTGTTCTCGATTCGCAACAAAAAGGCGCCTAACGGGCAGCTCTTTGCTACGGCTTTTGTCGCGACAGCGAATTCAGAAGCCAGAAAATAATTCAAAATTGACAATATCTGGAGGATTTGAATGGAGTTCAAGACTGTTGAAGTGGAAGAATATCAGGACAAACTGCTGGTTACTGTTTTGGAAAAGCGAGTTTATCTGGGAATCACCTCTGTGTTTCGCGAAGAGGTACAAACTTTGCTAACAAGGGATGTGAATGAAATCGTTTTCGATCTGAAAAATGTATCGGTCATGAATAGCTCGGGGCTTGGCGTGCTCATTATGGCGAGAGACTCACTGAACAAGCGAGGCGGACAGGTCAAGCTGGCGAATTTACAGACGCTGATGCAGGAAATTTTCAGCAGGATGAGACTGGACACTTTGTTTTCTATTTACCCGAACGCGCAACAAGCATTAACGGATTCAAAATAAAAAAGAACCCTGCAATTATGTGATGGATTTATAAAGAACCCGTGACCGACACGGTGGGTACCCGCCTGAACGCTTTTTACTTCCACTATCCCGCGCAAGCGAGTGAGGCCTGTAATACACGCCCAGAGCCAAGTTCCCAGGTTATAAGGTGTTGGATCTTTATAATTTGCCCATCCTCAAATTGCAGGGCTTATCTGTAATTAATTAACAAAATTAAATGATAAAAGTCAAGGAAAATTTTCGAAAATTTATTTTTGTTAAAATTTAATTAGTAAGAAAATTTCATGGCGTAAGCCTTAAAAAATACTGGGACTAGTAAAATCTTGTCGAGATCACGAATGCAGACTATTTTTTATTTCAAAAAGCTTTTTCTCTTTCTTTTCATTTTTGCATGTCTAACAGCGTCTGGATTCTCTCAAAAAAGAATTCGCGATTATCAAATCAAAGTTGGTATTCTTCCCCCCGGGGAAAATAATGGAATCACCGACGTCAAAGGAGTTAAAGTCGGACAGAGCACAGTCATTTCCGGCAATGACATTCGCACCGGCGTGACTGTCATTCTTCCCCATTCCGGAAATCTTTTTCAGGAAAAAGTCCCGGCGGCGATTTACGTCGGCAACGGATTCGGCAAACTCGTGGGCGTCACTCAGGTGGAAGAATTGGGCTACATCGAAACCCCGATCGCGTTGACCAACACCCTCAATGTTTTTCGTGTCGCCGACGCCATTATTGATTACATGCTGACTCTGCCGGGAAATGAAAATATCCGCTCCATCAATCCGGTTGTCGGCGAAACGAACGACGGATTTCTCAACAATATTCAAAAAAGAGTAGTGGGCCCGGAGCATGTTTTTCAGGCGATTCAATCAGCAAAATCCGGCAAAGTTGCTGAAGGCTCAGTTGGCGCTGGCACAGGGACAATTTGTTTCGGCTTCAAAGGCGGTATTGGAACCTCATCCCGAAAATTGCCGGAAAAACGCGGCGGCTACACCGTCGGCGTCTTAGTGCAGACGAACTTCGGCGGCGTGCTTTCCATCAACGGCGCGCCGGTCGGACAGGAATTGGGAAAATACTATTTCAAATCTGATTTGCAGAACGGCGGATCGTGCATGATTGTGCTGGCGACAGATGCGCCATTGTCGCACAGAAATCTCAAACGGCTGGCGAAGCGCACTATTTTGGGACTGGCTCGTAGCGGCGGATTTTGCTCCAACGGCAGCGGCGATTACGTGATTGCTTTTTCAACAAACCCGATGTGCCGCATTCGCGCTGACGAAAATAACTCCGAGAAGCTCATTCCGGAAATTTCCAACAATTCCATGTCTCCCCTATTTCTGGCGGCTGTGGAAGCCACTCAGGAAGCGATTTACAATTCTTTGTTCATGGCGACGGACATGTCGGGCTATCAAAATCACAAAATTAAAGCGCTGCCGCTGGATAAAGTGATTGAAATTTGTAAAAAATATGGGCTCATTCGGTGAAATTAGCCTGGGAAAGTTGCATTTTTCCATTTCGCGAGTATTCAAATTTAATTTTTTTTGAAATGAAACTCCTAAAGTCAGCAAAAATAACCCAAACATTTCATTGAATATTTAAAAACTAAAAAAAATGCTTGCGTATTCCAATATATCTGAATATATTAAGGTAAGAAAATTCACGGGGACAAAATTTCAGACCAACTAACGTGGCAGGATATCATGCTTAAATTTTTAAAAAAAGTTATTGGGCTTTCATTTTTGACAATTTTCATTTACATGGCCTCTTTGTTCGGAGATCAGCGCCCACGAGTGGATTTGATTCGCATCAAGGGCGGGACAGTGAATCCAATTTCCGCCGAATACATCATCAATTCCATCGAAAAGGCTGAAGAAAATCGATCCCAGTGCATTGTTATTCAGTTGGATACGCCAGGCGGCCTCATTACAGCGACGCAGGATATTGTGAAAAAAGAATTAGCCGCAAAGATACCAGTCGTCGTTTTTGTTTACCCATCAGGAGCAGGCGCAGTGTCCGCCGGGACGTCCATCACCATCGCCGCGAATTTTGCCGTCATGGCTCCTGGGACAAACATTGGCGCCGCGCATCCTGTTGGCGCGGGTAAAACCGACTCCAGCGATGTTGGCGTGAAAAAAGCGACAAACTGGTGGGCGACTTACAATCGTTCCGTCGCTGAAAAGCGTGGTCGCAATGCAGATTGGCTCGAAAAAGCAGTCAGAGAAAGCGAATCCATCACGGAAAAAGAAGCGGTGAAATTAAATGTGGTTGACTTTATCGCAAAAGACATGAACGATTTGCTGGAAAAATTAGATGGTAAAAAAGCACAGTTGGACTCAGGCACAGTAATTTTGCACACAAAAGATGCCACGATCAACGAGTACCGTCCCAATTTGCGTTTTAAAATTTTGGATCTGATTTCCAATCCGTCCATCGCCTACATTTTGTTGATGCTGGGACTGCTGGGCATGTATTTTGAATTTTCCAACCCCGGCGCTATTGTGCCCGGCGTGTTCGGCGGAATTTCCCTTATTTTGGCGTTTTTTGCCATGCAGCAGTTGCCAATAAACGTGGCGGGAATTTTGCTCATTCTTTTCGCTACCATTCTCTTTGTTCTCGAACTCAAAATTGCAAGTTACGGAATTTTGACAATCGGAGGGATTATATCCATGCTATTAGGCTCACTCATGTTGTTTCGAAGCACGCCTTCCATCTCCGCACATCTGCCGATTTCACTAATTCTCTCTGTGACAGCCATCGTATCCGCTTTTTTCATTTTTGCGATTTTGATGGCCGTACGCACTTACAGGAGACAAGTGACTACGGGAAAAGAAGGAATAATCGGCGAGGTTGGCGTCGCCGTGACGCCCATCATGCCGGAAGGACGAGTGCGAATTCACGGCGAATATTGGAATGCCGTGAGCGATGAAAAAATCAAAAAAAATGAAAAAGTGATTGTGAAAAAAGTGGACAGACTACAGTTAATTGTCAAAAAATATAACTAATTTGACAGGAGGTTCCCATGCAAGGAATTATTGCCATAATTATCATTTTGCTGTTTTTAATCATGAGCTCCATTCGTATTTTTAAAGAATACGAACGCGGCGTCGTTTTTCGGCTAGGACGATTAGTCGGCACAAAAGGTCCCGGATTAGTACTCATTATCCCAATTGTCGACAAGGTCGTCAAAGTCGGTCTGCGCACCATTGCCATGGACGTACCGCCGCAGGATGTCATCACCAAAGACAACGTTTCCGTAAAAGTGAACGCCGTGCTTTACTTTCGCGTCATTGATCCGGCAAAAGCGATCGTTGAAGTAGAAGATTATCTCTTTGCAACTTCGCAATTAGCGCAGACTACTTTGCGCAGTATTTTGGGACAGGCGGAGTTAGATGAGCTATTATCCGAGCGGGAAAAAATCAATCGTGATTTGCAGGAAATCATCGATCACCAAACCGATCCCTGGGGCATCAAAGTGTCTTTGGTCGAAGTGAAACATGTTGATCTACCGCAAGAAATGCAACGAGCTATGGCGAAACAGGCGGAAGCGGAACGCGAACGACGCGCAAAAATCATCCACGCCGAAGGCGAATTTCAGGCTTCTCAGAAGCTCGCCGATGCCGCAGGCGTCATTGCTACAGAACCGATGTCCATGCAACTGCGCTTCCTGCAAACGTTAACGGAAATCGCTTCGGAAAATAATTCCACAACGATTTTCCCGCTACCCATCGAACTGTTCAGTTCGTTCATTACGTCGATGGACAAAAAGGGAAAATAGCCTTTTTAAAATGCAATAAAATATTATTTCAAAAAGCGAGTTTGCGGACTCGCTTTTTGTTAATTGTGGAGATCAACTCTGACATGGAAACGAAAAAGCTCTATTTAGTGCGACCGGATTTGAAACAATTTGAAGCGAAAATTGTGTCAATTGCGCCTTTCGAAGATCACTTTGCCCTGATTCTGGATCAGACGGCCTTCTACCCCACTTCCGGCGGACAGATGCACGACTCAGGCACTGCAAATGGCATTCCGGTGGTTGATGTCATTGAGACAGACGCGGAAATTGTGCACATTTTGCCCGAACCGATTTCCGGCGACAAAGCTACCTGTCAGATAAACTGGGAGCGCCGCTTCGATTTCATGCAGCAGCACACCGCATTTCATATTTTGGCGCAGAGTTTTCTGCGTGTTACGGGCAAAAATACCCTTTCCTCGCATCTGGGCGAAGAATTTTCCACCATCGACGTGGAAACCGCGCAAATCTCCGACCGGGAAATTGAACAAGTGGAAATGCTGGCAAATCAAATCTGTTTCGAAAACCGCGCCGTACGTCATTTTTTTGTCCAAGAAAATGAATTGGATCATTTTTCATTGCGCGCCTTGCCTACCAAAGGGGAACAAATTCGTTTGGTAGAAATCGAAAATTTTGACGTTGATCCCTGCGGCGGTACGCATGTCAATTACACAGGCCAAGTCAGCGTGATTAAAATTCTGAGTCAGGAAAAAATCCGTGGCAATGTGCGACTGACTTTTGTCGCCGGAAAACGCGCGTTGTCGGATTATCAGAGAAAATGGAAAATTTTGAAACAGCTTTCAGCAAAACTGACAGAGGCGGAAGATAAAATAATCAACAAATTTGAAAAATTGCAGGCCGAGCAAAAAGAGTTTCTGAAAATTAAGAAAAAGTATCGCGCATTGTTAATTTCAAAGGAAGCTGACGATCTAATCGCAGAAGCCCATATCAGCGATTCCATCTTTCTGACAAGAATTTTTGAAAACAGAGAGCTTGCGGAAATCAGAGACTTGGCGCGGCAAATCATCAATCGGGGCCATCTGATTGTCATTTTCGGTCTGAAAAACGAACGCGGCAATCTCATCATTGCCAGGAGCAAAGACTTTGAAATTAACCTGGCAGCACTGGCGCCAAAAATAAACGAAATCGTCAACGGGAAAGGCGGCGGTAGAGCTGATTTCATCGAAGTCGGCGGGATTCAGACGAAAAATTGGGAACAGATTCCTGACCAAATAGCTAAATTCATGGACAAAGCTGTGGAACAATTTTCAAAAGAACGCATAAAATAATTATTATGGATCATAAAACAAATCGCAGCAAAGATTTCTTCTGAACCAAACTCTACTTGCATTTCGCTAATTCAAATAATATCGCCGAGCCCAAATCGTGAACATCGTTATTTAACGCAATGCTGAACTTATCATTAACAAAAATTCCGGTACTGCGCTAAGGCGCCCCATCTTCACAATTTATTTTTCGTTAACCCAAAAGTATTAAAATTGAATTCTTTCAACATCATTGCACGCGATAATGGCAATTAACATCAGTGAGTTATTTCGCGAATTCAGGGACTAACTTTAAGCGTCATTTGTGTTTTCTTTTTTCCGAATGAATCAAAATAGCTTTTCCAGCGTCCTCATTTTTCGAAAAATTCATTACAGCCATGAACAAAATATTCAATGAAAAATTATAAAAAAGCTTTTTTATTTTTTGCTTGACTTTGTAAATCCAATCTTGTATAATACATATTAGCTATATTTTAAAATATAGTTTTTTTACCAGGCTCGAATGCGAAATTCATCTGATGAATACCCGAGTTCTGTCAACGGGGCTATTCACTATTATTCAAATGATTTCGTATCTAAATTCAGAAAAAACGATCAATGTGCTTAATAGTGATTATTTTGAAAATACCAGGCTTATTAAATTCAATCTTCCGCATTTCAGTCTTTAGTCCGGAAACAAGATTCAAAGTAACAACTTCCCTAATCATTCTATTCGATCATATTTGAAAATGTCTTGATAATTAAAAAAAAAGGAGAGCCAAAAACAAAAGCCTTGTACTTATTAATCAAATTTACCAACAACAAAGGAGAAGTAAAATGTCAAAAAAAGCACTTATTTTTCTCGCAATTTTTTCATCCCTCTCGTTTCTTTTATTTGCGACAATTCCACAAAAAATAAACTATCAGGGCTATCTCACAGATTCAGCCGGAACGCCAGTCACGACAACGACGCCGCTGGAAGTCATCTTTACTATCTATGATTCTCCGACAACGACTACTTTCTTATGGCAGGCAACGTATGACGTCAGCGTCGTCAATGGTCGCTTTAATGTCGTTCTGGGAAATCCGGATAAATGGGGCAACCCCAAAGAGATTCCTTACACGGTTTTCGACGGCAATACCAGATATCTGGGGATAAAAATTGGCACAGATCCGGAGATGACGCCCCGGAAAGCGCTGAACAGCGTGAGCTACAGTTTCCAATCAAATAATTCGCAACAATTGGAAGGCAAAACCGTTTCTGATTTTGTACAAAAAGTTGACAACGTGGCTGCTGCAGCCGATGGGAATATTGATTTGGTAGCAGGATCTAATATCACCATCACGCCCAATAATTCACAGCACAAAATAACCATTGCTTCAACCGGCGGCGGCGACAATTTAGGAAATCATAAAGCTACCCAAAACATCCGGCTTAACGGACACTGGCTCTCGAACGACGGCAACAGCGAAGGCGTGAAAGTCGATAACAGCGGTCAGGTTGAAACAAGCGGCGATATGCTCGTTGGTGATGATCTGACAACCAACGGCTACGTCTGGTCAGTCGGTAATATCACATCCCAAAACGGTCATATTAAAACAGGTAATTCTGCCCCGGCCTATGTGGGTAACGGCGACATTTATGCCAAAAATGATCTTTACGCAGGCGCAGGTTCGATTATCACAGGAAGTCCGGCCTCAGTGCATACCAACGGAGATATTGTTGCCACCGACGACGTCCTCGCGGACGATGATATCGTAGCTTCAGGCTCGGTTGTCGCCTATAGCGGCGGCGCTAACTACGCTGTTTACGGTGTTCATGGCACTAATTACGGCTATTTAGGGTATGGCACTTATGGAATTTATGGTAAATCTTCTGATGGTGTTGGAGTTTACGGCAAAAGCACCAAGTCAAATAGCTATGGTGTTTATGGCTATAACGCAAATTACTATGCTGGCGCCTTTTGGGGCAAATCCGGAATATATGCCCACGCCTCGAATTATTATGGCATCTGGGCATCCGGTCCTAATAAGGCAGGCTATTTCCAGGGAAATGTCTCAGTATCCGGCACGCTCACGAAAGGCGGCGGCGCTTTCGAAATCGACCATCCGTTGGATCCGGAGAATAAATATCTTCGCCATTCCTTTGTTGAATCGCCGGACATGAAAAACATCTATGACGGAGTCGCCGTGTTAGACCGAAACGGCGAAGCCGAAGTGGTTCTCCCCGATTGGTTTGGAGCGCTCAATAGAGACTTTCGCTATCAGTTGACGTGCATCGGCGGTTTCGCGCAAGTTTATATTTCCGATGAAATTAACAACAATCGTTTCAAAATTGCCGGAGGCAGATCCGGAATGAAAATTTCCTGGCAGGTCACCGGCATTCGGCACGATGCTTTTGCCGAGGCCCATCGTATTATTGTCGAAGAAGACAAACCAGCGAAAGACAGAGGCAAATATTTGTATCCCAAAGAACGTAATATGCCCGAATCAATGGGTATTGATTATGAAGAAACTCAACGGATAATGAAAGAAATGCAACATCAGGAGCCGCCAGCTCCTGATTTGAAAGCTGAACAGCGCTCTGAAAGCGGTTCGCAGCGCAATAATTGATTTCACACTTTTCGTTTTCTTCGATCAACTTAATTTTAAGGAGAGTAAAATGATCAAAAACAAAAGATGGATATTGATTATTGTGCTGGCGGCAGTGATATTTTTGTTTTTGCACTTCGGTCTGGCGCAAGTCAAATTCATCATAAATTATTTTATGTTCGCCGATGTGGTTGACGTCGGAGGAGCCCCCTCTCAATCCACCAACTATTCCCTTGTCGACGCCATCGGGCAACCGGGAGGAATCGGACAATCGGCCAGCACAAATTATGTGGAAGCATCCGGGTTTTTGTACGGCGATCCGGCGCCAACCACAACTCCGGTGCTCCACGTCAGTACGACTACGTTGGATTTTGGGACGTCCGCGACTTCTTTAACTTTCGACATTTCCAACACAGGCACAGGAAGCCTTACCTGGACCGTGACGGAAACTCCCGATAAAGCCTGGTTGACGTCAATTATCCCCAATAGCGGCACAGGAAATGCGACAGTCACCGTTACCGTCGATCGTTCTTTGTTAACAGGGAGCAGCGACACCGGTTCTCTTTCTGTGGCATCGAACGGCGGCAATGCCACGATAGTCGTTTCGATCAGCAAGTTACCGACTGCCGATGTGACGATTAGCGCGCCCAATTTTACCGGTTCTCCCGGAAGCACAATCGACGTTCCTGTTTCTATCACCGACGTCACCGGCAAAAATGTCCTTGCCATTTCTTTCACGATCGAGACAGCGACATCGGTCCTGACGCCGACGAACATTAACAAAACAGGCACAATGATGGAAACCTGGGGAAGCCCGATTTTTTCGATTAATGGCGGGCAAATACTGATCTCCGCAGCCGATGTTTCTCCATTGTCAGGGAGCGGCACGCTTGTTTATATTGAATATACGGTAAATCCGGCAGCTTCAATAGGCTCAACGACCAATTTTCATTTTTTGAGCGCATTACTAAACGAGGGAACGCCAAGCGTCGCGACGCTGGACGGACTGTTTACGGTTAGCGGCGGCTACGATGTCTCCGGGACAATTTTGTACCATCAAAGCGCAGCGCCGGTAAATAATGCGACCGTGACAATAGACGGTAGTTCAACGACAACGGCTTCGGATGGGACATTTTCCTTCTCGGCAGTTGCCGGCGGCGACAAAACGTTAACTCCTTCAAAAAGCGGAGATTTGAAAACCTCCGTTAGCGCTTTCGATGCCTCAAAGATTTTACGATATTCTGTCGGACTTGAAACTCTGTCGCCTTATCAAATGATTGCAGCAGATGTTTCCGGAAACGGTAGTGTCTCCGCATTTGACGCTTCTTATGTCTTGCAATACACCGTCGGACTGATCACTTCGTTTCCCGTAGGTGCAGATTGGAAATTCGTTCCCAATAGTTTTGCAATAAATTCTTCAAATTGGTCAAGCGCACCTAATAACATCCAATATTCTCCGTTGAATTCAAATCAAACGAATCAGGATTTTACCGGAATTGTTTACGGCGACGTTTCAGGAAACTGGAGCGCGGCGAAATTGGCAAAAGCTGTTTCGGGAGAAGCGCAAGTTGCCTTTGGAGAGGTGGCTTTTCTTTCGCCAAAAGAATTTCTGCTTCCGATTAAAGTTCGCGTTAACGGAAATATGTTTTCGGCTCAGGGAAAATTGCAATTCGATGACCGCGTCCTGCAATTGAAAGAGTTTTTTCCGGCGAACGGAGTGAAAGATTTTGCCATCACTCACCAAGTAAACAACGGCAATATCGATTTTGCTCTCGCCGGTGCTCATCCCGTAAAAGACGAAAACGAGCTCGTTTATTTTAAGTTCGCAGCAAAAGTTGACAATGGCGAAATAGCAACAAATCTCAATTTAGCGAATCTCATCATGAATGAAGGGCGCATCGCCGTCACGATTGAGAATGAAACCGTGTCTCTCAATCCGACATTACCACAAAAATATGGGCTCAAACAAAATTATCCCAATCCGTTCAATCCCTCTACCATGATTTCTTTCAATTTGTCTCGCCAGGCAAATGTCAAAATTTCTGTTTTCGACGTGAGCGGCAAAGAAGTCAGGGTTTTGGTAAATGAGAAAACGCAGCCCGGATATCATCATATCGAATGGGATGGGAGAAACAATTTCGGAGAGAAAGTCGCGTCCGGAGTTTACTTCTATCGCATGCAAATTAACGAAGCCAATGGGAAAACGGCGCCGTTCAGCGATGTAAAAAAAATGATCCTCATGAAGTAAAAGGTCAAAAAACAACAAATAGTCAAAAATCAGGAGTGAGACTTGCTTCATTAAATTGAAAGCAGTCTCACTCCTGTAATTGACTGAATTTCCTTTTATTTCTTCGGCAATTCAAACTTCGGGTCGAATAAATTCAGATCAAACTGGTAATTCTGCAATGCGTCTGCCGTCATCGGCGATACAGCGCGCAACAAGCCATCCAGAGAATTTTTCTTCTTCTGGGAAATTTTCACCCGCGAAACAACTTCCACCGACACCTTGGTTTTGTCGAAGCGGTGCAAATAGGGCTCCTGAAATAGGAAATCTGCCATGCGCGGATTGGGATCGATTATGTCCACATTCTCATAACCCGCGCTGTCAAACGCCGCCTTGAAGACATCAATCGCGTAACCGTAATGCGTGCAATTCAGGCTGGCAAAAATCGGCGTATTCGGTTTTATTTTCTGTAGCGCCTCATTGACATAGTTGAAAACATAGCCTTTTGTTTCCTCGCTGTCCGTGCCGCGCTCAATGGCTCCAGCCAAACGATGACATGCCTGCCCGATGATCTTTCCCGGCGCATAACCGCGTTCAATGAGCATTTTTTTGTGACTTTCCGCGCCAATCGTAGTTTTTGTGGCAAAAATGAGCACTGAATAATCAGGATGAATTTTAAAATAATCGTCGATTAAATCCACGCCGGTTCGGACGATGCCGATCACCGGGAAATCGACTTTTTTGGAAAAATCCGTCTTGTCGTACAGCACCGACAACGTGTTGCAAGCAATGAGCAGCAAATCCGGCTGGTATTTTTTCTTCATCGCATTGAGCGCGATATTGAAAATTCTCACTTTCTCCGCTTCGGAGTCCAGACTGTTGTAGCCGCTTTTGTTGTGAAAAAGCGCATTGAAAAATACGATTTTTGCGGAGCGAAACACGCCGCTTTCTTGCAATCGAGTTGCGACATCAGCGGCAACCGAGAGACCGCCAAGTCCGGAATCCGTCACCAAAATTGTTATGTCTTGCTTTTTGTCAAACATTTCCTGCACCAGTTGTTGGTTCGTCTTTTTCTGTCCGCATTGAATGAATAAAAATGAAAATAGAAGAACTAAACTCACCAGCAATGTTTTTGTTTTCATTTTTCCTCCAAAAATTAGTAGCCAATCGCGACACCGTCCCGCCGGGAATCGGCTCCGCCGTGCAAAGTGCCGGTGTTCAGATCAAGCAAAATACCCTGGGCACCGCCGAAATAGTTGTCAAAATCAGCGTGAACTTTTACGGGATGTCCCATTTTTTTCAACTGCCGAATCACTTTTTCATCAATTCGCCCCTCGACGTGAACAATTTTTTTCAAACAATGAATCCGCGGCGCTTCGATAGCGTCATCCAGGGACATGCCGAAATCGATAACGTTCATGATGATTTGCGCCAGCGCGGAAATAATTCGCGTGCCGCCAGGAGTGCCAAGCGCCATGAATGGTTTTCCGTCTTTCAACACAATTGTCGGCGCGATGCTACTGGTCGGTCGTTTGTGCGGTTCGATGGCGTTGGGGCTGTCGGGCTTTTCAGAAAAATCGTGCAAATGATCATTTAGCAGAATCCCGGTGCCTTCGACGACCATGCCGCTGCCGAACCAGTGATTGATGCTTTGCGTCAGAGCAACAAGATTTCCCTGCTCATCCACGACAGAAAAATGGCTCGTGCTGTTGGATTCGCGTAATGCGAGTTCGCGCGGCTGATAATCGAAGCGTGCTTTTGTCGGCAAAATTCGTTTCCGCAGACGTCGCGCGTACTGTTTGTCGACAAAAGTGTCCACGGGCACACGGTAGAAATCCGGATCGGCTGAGTTGAGAGCTTTGTCAGCGAAAATCATTTTCATTGCTTCACTCAAAACGTGCAAATATTGAGCAGAATTGTGCCCAATTTTTGCCACATCGTAGCCTTCCATGATGTTCAAAAGTTCAATTAAAAACGTGCCTCCGCCGGAAGGTGGAGCGCTGGAAACAATTTGGTAACCGCGATAAGTTCCGATCACCGGAGTTCTTTCTTTTGCCTGATAAAATTTCAAATCCGTACTATCGAGCAACCCGTTGTATTTCTTCATTGTCT
>JAADFU010000166.1 GCA_013152715.1 Calditrichota bacterium | reverse complement strand
TTCCAATAAGTCTCCTGATATTCAATTTGATTTTCCGCGGCAACAAAAAGAGGATGGTCTTTGTCTCGCTGATTTTTTTCTTTCCTCTCATTCAGTGCAGAGAGACGTGATTGCTTTTCAAATTGTGACCATCGGCGAAAGGGCCTCTCAAGAAGCGAAGCGATTGTTTGAAAGTGACGAATTTCAAAATTATCTGTTCTGGCACGGATTCTCTGTGGAATTGGCAGAAGCATTGGCGGAGTTTGTTCACCGCGGCATCCGTTCAGATTTAGGAATTGATGTCAAAGACACTGACAGCAAAAGGCAAGCGGTTAGAAGAAAATACCGTGGCGCGCGTTTTTCCCCTGGCTATTCCGCTTGGCCGAACTTGCAGGATCAAGAGAAAATATTTAAACTTTTAAATGCAGAAGAAATAAATATTTATCTGACTGAAAATTATCAATTGGTTCCGGAGCAATCCACATCAGCGATGGTGCTTCATCATCCGGAAGCAAGGTATTTTAACGTTTGAAATTAAGAATTTAACAGACAGACGGAAAAGATGAAAGTTGTCGATCATTTACAAAATGCAAAAAATCCGCAGGTGAGTTTTGAAATAATTCCGCCGCAACGCGGCAAAAGCGGCAAGATCATCCTGCAAATCGTTGAACAGCTCAAATATTTCGACCCGGTATTCATCGACGTAACGAGTCATGCGGCTGTTGCCAACTACGAGGAACAAAGAAACGGCGCTATCAAGCGACGCGTGCGACGAAAACGTCCGGGAACCATCGGCATTTGCGGCGTCATTCAGAATCGCTTCGGTATAGAAACCGTGGCTCATCTTTTGTGTCGGGGATTCACGCAGGAAGAGACCGAAGACGCGCTCATTGAGCTAGAATTTTTGGGCATAGAAAATGTCTTTGTTGTTCGCGGGGACGACACAAATTACAAAAAACCCGTTGACCCGCATCGCCACGAAAATATTTACGCCAGCGATCTGGTGCGGCAAATTTTCAATCTGCGTTCGGGTAAATATGTGGAAGAAATCCTGAACGCAGAAGCCATGAATTTCTGCATTGGTGTGGCAGGATATCCGGAAAAACACTTTGAAGCGCCTAATCTGAAAATTGACATTCAGAATCTGAAAAGAAAAATCGACGCCGGCGCAGACTATGTCGTGACTCAGATGTTTTTTGACAACAGGAAATATTTCAATTTTATTGAATCTTGCCGAAAAACGGGGATTGAGGTTCCCATCATTCCCGGCTTGAAAATAATCCACCGCAAGAACCAGATTTACTCGATTCCCAAAAACTTTTATGTGGATATTCCTGAAGAATTAGTGGATGAGATGGAGGCGCATCCTCAACACTCCGCAGAAATCGGCTTCAATTGGACGCTGCGGCAGTGCCGGGAATTGTTAGAAGCAGGGGAGACGCATCTTCACTTTTTTGTGATGAACGATGCTGACGTGCTGTCAAGGCTATTGAAAAAATTATGGGGTTAATTTTCACTGATTACTCGACAAAGAAATTATTAATACCGCTGTCTCCTGAAAATTGCGGCGGAAATCTCAGGGAAAAATAAAAAAGACTTGACAATAACAAAATAAATAAATATATTTTGTCGCTTTAAAGTCAAATATTCTGCCCCTGTAGCTCAGAGGAGAGAGCAGCGGTTTCCTAAACCGCGTGTCGCAGGTTCGAGTCCTGCCAGGGGTACGCAGTTAATTGGAATCAGAAACTTGAAAAAGGGTAAGGCAAAATGTTAAAACCACACAAGAAGATTACGAGACGACAAATCAAAGAAGATCCTCTGGTGACTTATTATTTCAAAACGCTTGATTTCATGCGCGAGCATTCGCAGAAATTTTATATTGGCGCTATCGTATTTTTGGCTCTTATTTTTCTTTTCGTCATGTTTTCAAAAAGTAAGAGAAATGCGGAATTAAATGCGTCGGAAGCCCTCACCAAAGCGAATTATGAATTATCGCAAAATAAGACTCAGGAGCCCATCGACATTTTGCTGAATATGGTGGACAATTACAGCGGCACCAAAAGCGCAGCGAAAGGCGTCTTTTTGTTGGGCAAGGCTTATTATGAAAAAGGCGATTACGAGAAAGCGCAATTATATTTTCAACGTTACCTCGACGATTACGGCGACGATCCGATTTTAACCGGCGGAGCCTATTCCGGTTTGGGCGCCAGCCTGGAACAGCAAAACAAATTTTTGGAAGCCGCGCAGATTTACGAACGTGGCGCCAAAAAAATCGCCAATGATTTTTTAGCCCCGCGTCTTTGGATGAAAGCAGGAAGATGTTATCAACGCGCAAATGAGATTGCCAAAGCCAGAGCCTGCTACCAAACAGTCATTGAAAAATATGCCGAGAGCAATTTCAAAACGGATGCCGAGCTTTATTTAGCGAAATTAAATGCTTAAATAAAAAAATAATCCAAAAATTGCTTGCAATTTAGATATTTTTTTTGTATCTTTATCGATTAAAGTGGGAAATAAATCCCACTTTTTTATTGTGGTGACGGCAATGAAGAGCGAACTCGGTGTGGAAAACTTGCGGCAACTCTTGTTGCCAGTCATTGAATCAAACAACGCAGAACTGGTCGATCTGGAATTGAAGGGTCGGCGAGGCAATCAGATTTTGCGTGTTTTTGTCGACACGGATGACGGGATTACGCTGCGTCATTGCGAAAAAATAAGTCGTGATTTGTCCGATTTTTTCGATCAAAAGGATTTAATTTCCGGAAGATATCGGCTGGAAGTTTCCTCTCCCGGATTAGATAGGCCGCTGAAGACGCCGAGAGATTTTAGGCGAAATTTGAACCGCAAAGTTCGCATTGATTTTGTTAATCGGGACGGAGAAAATCTTCGTTTGGAGGGGAAAATAAAACTTGCAGAAGAAAAAATGATATTTATAGAGGCGGAAAATCGAGACATTGCCGTCCCGTTGGATCAAATCAAATTGGCCAAGATTCTGCCCTTATGGTAATGTAGTAAGCGTGTTTTAGGAGATAATTACTGATGAAAAGTGAAATTGTCGAAGCATTTTCGCAAATCGTGAGAGAAAAAAATATTGATAGAGATTTGCTCGGCTCGATCATAGAACAAATCATCGTATCCATGATTAAGAAAAAATATGGCACCGCTGATAATTTTAGCATCTTTGTTAGTCTGGACAAAGGAGAAATCGAAATTTGCCAAATCAAAACGATTGTTGATCAGGTATCCGACGCGGTCACAGAGATTGATCTCGAATCAGCGCAAAAGGTAGAGCCTGATCTGGAGATTGGCGATGAGTTTCTCGAAATTATCGATCCGGCCAGTTTTGGGCGTCGATTGATAATTTCTGCCAAACAGAATCTAAACCAGCGGTTGAAAGAAGCTGAGAAAGACGTTATTTACGAAGAATACAAAAATAGAGTCGGAGAATTTATCGTCGGCGATATTCGTCAAATAAATCGTAATGAGATTTTTTTAAACGTGGACGGCATCGAGTTGGTTTTGCCCAAAAGCGAGCAAATTTATAATGAAAAATACCGGCGAGGCGAACATCTGCGGGTTTTGATAAAAGCTGTGAACAAGAGTCACCGCGGCCCGGAAATTGTCGTGTCGCGCGCTGATCCGGATTTTCTCATTCGCTTGTTTGAAATCGAAGTGCCGGAAATTTACGAAGGCATCATTGAAATCAAAGCCATCGCTCGCGAGGCCGGCGACCGGACGAAAATTGCCGTTTACTCCACTGACAAAAGAATCGACGCCGTAGGCGCTTGCGTCGGCATGAAAGGAGTGCGCATCCAATCGATCGTTAAAGAGCTGAATGATGAAAAAATCGATATTATTAACTGGTCTTCAGAGCCCGAAGTATTTATTACTCGCGCTTTGAATCCGGCGAAGCCTTTGAAAATTATTATGAACCATGAAGAGAAAAGAGCCATTGCCGTCATTTCTAATGATCAGATTTCATTGGCGATTGGCAGAGGCGGTCAAAATAGGCGCTTGGCTTCAAAATTAACAGGTTACGAAATCGAAACGATTAAAGAATCTGAATACGTCGAAATGATGGCGGAAGATTCGTACTTAGCTATCGATATCACGGAATTAGAGGACGAATTAGGCAAGTCGTTGATCAAAAAACTAATTTCCAACGGCTACGAAAGCATCGGCGATATCGTTGACGCCGACGAGGAAGAATTGCTTCAACTCAGTGGAATAGGTCCCAAAACAATTGAAAAGATTTTTGTGACTATTGAAAAAGTGAAGCAAGAAGAAGAAGAATACGAAGAAGAATAACCGGGGTAGTAAGTTTTGAGTAAAAAACGTCGCATATATCAAGTAGCACGAGAATTTGGCATCTCAATTGAAGCTCTGAAGACTTTTCTGGAACAGCACAAGTTTAAAGCGAGCAGCCAGATGAGTCCGGTATCGGACGAAATGTATGAGATCGTTCGCAGCGAATTTGCCGATGATAGTAAAATTGTTAGCAGCGATTATGATATCAAAAAAGAGCTAAAAGAGAGGCAGATCAGCAAAGAAGAACAAAAAAAGAAAGAGTTGGAAGACTATGAAGAGAGATTGCGACTTTCTCAGCAGGTGCTAAGCGAGACGCTGCGACGCAAAAAAGAGGATAAAAAACCGAAGAAGCGGACTGAATCGAAGAAAGCGAAAAAAGTCACGGAGACGCCAGAGCGACCGGCAAAAACTGAAATTGCGGCCAAGAAAGCCGAAAAAGAGGAGAGAGAGCGGCAGTCCGAAAAGACGAAAAAGCCGATAACCGCCAAATCCGTCGACGAGGCGGAAGCCGTCGTCGCAAAAGCTGACGAGACTCAGCCCCAAGCAGGGGAAAGAGCGGCTAAACATAAAAAAGCAAAGAACGTTACGGCTGCCGAAAAAACTCAGGCGCCAACGGATAAGAAAGAGTTAACTGAACAAGAAAAAGCAGAAGAAATAAAGAAGAAGAAAAAACTAAAGCGCAAAGAGCGAATTCAAAAGATCAAACAGGCTGCAGGGGGGAAAGAACAACAAGAAGAAAAAGATAAAAAGCGGCCTAAACGGAAGAAGAAAAAACGCGTAGAAAGAATAGCAGAAGAAAAAGCGCCGCAAAAACTAAAGAAAAAATTAAAAAAGAAGAAAAAAAGATTTGTTATCAGCGATGAAGAAGTTGAAGAGTCTATCCGTCAAACACTGGCGGCCATGGAAGATGGAACAAAAACGAGAAAACGTCGCAAAAAAGTAAAAGAGGCTGAGGTCGTCGAAGAGGATGGCGATATCCTGCGCATAAACGAATTCGTGACTGTTGGCGAGTTAGCGACTGAACTGGAAGTTGAATCCAGTGAACTCATTAAAAAATGTATGCAATTGGGATTATTGGTCACCATCAATCAGAGGCTTGACAAAGAAACTTTAGAGATCGTTGCCGACGAATATGGTTATAAAATTGAAATCATTCCGGAATTTGGCAGCGATGTTCTGGAAGAAATAGAGGAAGAAGATGAGGATAAGTCCAAACTGGAATCGCGTTCGCCAGTGGTAACCATTATGGGGCATGTTGATCATGGAAAAACTTCGCTTTTGGATTATATCCGTAGCAGTAACATTATCCAAAAAGAGGCCGGCGGAATCACCCAACACATCGGCGCTTACCGGGTTGAGGTGAACGGCAAAAAAATTACATTTCTGGATACACCGGGACACGAAGCTTTTACTGCGATGCGTGCTCGCGGCGCACAGGCGACTGACATCGTGGTTCTCGTCGTCGCCGCCGATGATAGCGTTATGCCGCAGACGATTGAAGCCATTGACCACGCAAAAGCTGCCGAGGTTCCTATTGTTGTCGCCATAAACAAAATGGATAAGCCGAATGCAAACGCGGAAAAAATAAAAAAACAGCTATCCGAACGAGGCGTTTTGATCGAAGAATGGGGCGGAAAACATCAAAGCGTTGAGATTTCTGCCAAAACCGGTCAAAATGTTGATAAATTGCTTGAAAGCCTTCTTGTTGAAGCAGAAATGTTGGAATTACAGGCAAATCCTGATCGTCACGCCTCTGGTGTTGTCATTGAATCCAAGCTCGATAAAGGCAAGGGCGTTGTCGCCACCGTATTAATTCAAAAAGGCACACTGCGCGTCGGAGATCCTTTTATTGTCGGCCAGTTTTACGGTAAGGTCAGAAGTATGTTTGACGAATGGGGCAAAAAAATGAAAGAAGCGGTTCCTTCGACGCCAGTACAGGTCACCGGGTTCACCGGCTTGCCCCAGGCCGGAGATCAATTTCTTGTTTTGAAATCTGAACGTGATACGCGGGAAATTAGTCTCAAACGCCAGCAACTGAAGAGAGAGCAAGAGTACCGGCAAGTTCATCACGTAACATTAGATGAAATTTCCCGACAAATCAAAACCGGCGGGGTTAGGGAATTGGCGCTAATCATTAAGGGCGACGTGGATGGATCTGTCGAGGCGATCAACGATTCTTTGGTGAAGCTCTCCAATGACGAGGTGACCGTTAAAGTGATTCTCAAAGGAGTGGGCGCCATTTCCGAATCGGATGTCTTGTTGGCTTTTGCTTCCAATGCGATCATTATCGGATTTCAGGTGCGGCCCACGATTAAAGCTCGCGAAATCGCCAAGAAAGAAAGCGTCGATATTCGCTTGTATCGTGTAATATACGACGCCATCGCCGATGTTCGCTCTGCCTTGGAAGGACTCCTGGCACCAAAATTTGAAGAAGAAAATCTGGGAACTATTGAAGTCAGGGAAGTGTTCCGCGTTCCCAAAATTGGAACTGTGGCAGGTTGTTACGTCATCTCCGGCAAAGCCCATCGCAATGATAATGTTCGACTTTATCGAGACGATAAATTGCTCTATGAAGGTAAGATCATTTCTCTGAGACGTTTTAAAGACGACGTTAAAGAAGTCGCTTCCGGCTTTGAATGCGGCATTGGACTGGAAAATTTTGACGATATTAAAGTTGGCGATGTGATGGAAACCTATCAAATCAATGAAGTGAAAAGAACGCTGGTGCCAAATCAGCCTTAAAATTAATAAAGATATGTTTATCGGCGTCGGACAAATAGAGTTGTTTATTCCTGAAAGCGGATCATTGAAATCCAAACGCTTTGTGCTCAAAAGCATTAAAACAAAGGTGCGCAACAAATTTAACGCTGCCATTGCTGAAGTGGAAAACAACGAAAAATGGCAACGTACCACTTTAGGTATTTCCACGGTTTCCAATGATCAAAAAATGGTCCGTAGCGTTTTAAATAAAATTGTTAATTTCATCGAGAACGACTATCGAGTGGAAGTCATCGATTTCAACATAGAGATTTTTTAACATGAAGGTGAAACGCTCTCTGCGCGTAGCAGAGTTAATAAAAAGAGACGTCAGCGGGATCATTGCCACCCGCGTGCGGGATTCACTGGTAAAATCCGTGCTGATTACTTATGTGAAAGTATCCGATGATCTCAAACATGCGCGTATCTATTACCGAACGCTGAAAACAGAGACTGATGCCGGGGAAATTGATCTGGCGCTGGAGAAAGTGACAAGTTTTCTGCGTCTTGAATTGGCGAAAGCGACGAAGTTGCGCTATGTTCCGGAACTTAAATTTTTTTATGACAGTGGCTTTGACGAAGCGAATCGTATTGATTCTTTACTTGAAAAATTAAAACACGACGGCTAAATGGAATGGCTAGGTGCGCCGTTTGATTTTGCTGCCGGCGCCATTTTAAATATATTGAAACCCGCTGGGAAATCCTCTTTTTATGTTGTCAAGCGCGTGCGATTCTTGACAAATACAAAAGTGGGACACGCCGGCACGTTGGATCCTTTTGCCACAGGCGTTTTGCTCTTATGCACGGGTAAGGCAACAAAAAAATCTTCCCAGTTAATGGAGTTGCCAAAATGGTATGTGGGCGAAATCGAGCTGGGCAAAACGACTAACACTGACGACGTCACCGGAGAGATTACCGGGCAGTACAACGTCCCGAAATTTTCTTTATCGGACGTCGAAACAGTATGCCAGAAATTCATCGGCGAGATTGATCAAATCCCGCCCATGTTTTCGGCGAAAAAGGTCAACGGACGGCGTTTGTACAAATTGGCGCGCAAGGGTCTGGAGATAGAACGAAAGCCGCATCGTGTTCACATTTACGATATCAAAATACACAAATTTTCCAGTCCGATCGTGAAAATAGAAGTGAATTGTTCCAAAGGGACCTATATCCGCGCTCTGGCGCGTGACATTGGCGCAGCGCTTGGGTGCGGCGGTTTTCTCAAATCTCTTACGCGAATTCGAGTTGGCCATTTTGGGGTGGAAGATTCACTGAGATTGGAAGATTTGCCCGGTTTGCTTTTGCAGGATGAAAAATAAAAATTTTTTTGAAATCTGTTGGCTCCTATGAAAATATATTATGATCTTGATCGCATCGATAAGCAAGATTGCGTTATCACAATCGGCACCTTCGACGGCGTTCATCGCGGACATCAAACTATTTTGGATAGACTCTGCCAGGAGGCGGAGAAAAGCCATTCGTGTGCAACCGTGGTCACTTTTGAGCCGCATCCGCAATTCGTTTTAAAACCGGAGCGCAAACCGGGATTAAAACTTTTGACGACATTAGAAGAAAAAATTTCGATTTTCCGGCACACAGCCATTCAGCGCCTGATTGTTTTGCCTTTCACAATTGAGCTTTCTCAACTGTCTTCACAGCAGTTCATTGAAAATATTTTGCTTGAAAAAATTGGCTTCCGGCAGATTATTGTGGGCTATGATCACGCTTTTGGTCGGGAGCGTCGCGGCAACATCGAGACGCTCTCACAACTCGCTGAGAGTTACCATTTTTCAATCATTCAAATGCCACCGTTCGAGGCGGAGAATACGATTATCAGCAGCACGAAAATCAGAAAGTTAATCGCGGAGGGAAAGTTGGAGCAAGCTACGCGATTTTTGGGCAGGAGATATCAATTGACGGGGAAGGTAATTCAGGGAGAAGGACGCGGCCGCGCTTTTCGCATTCCGACGGCGAATTTGGCGCCACTCTCGAGCGAAAAGTTGGTTCCACCGGCTGGAATTTACGCCGGATTTGTCAGGTTGCGCGAGCAAATTTACAAAGCGGTGATTTATATCGGCAGAAAGCCCACATTTTCATTCTCAAAAGATGTGATCGAAGCGCATCTGTTTGATTTTCACGACGCGCTTTACGGAGAGAAATTGACATTGGAATTTGTCAAAAAAATACGAGATGATCGAAAATTTGATTCCGTTGATAAATTAATTAATCAAATAGAAAAAGACAAAGTGAATTCATTGGAAATTCTCAATAAAAGTTATTAGCATTGTATTTATAGGAGAGAACTATGCCGTTGATGAAGGAAAAAAAATCTGAAATTATCAACAAATTCGGCGTGAGCGCCAAGGATACGGGCAACACCCGAGTTCAGATTGCCTTGTTGACTGAACGTATTGCGCAAATATCCGGCCATTTGAAACAGGCGCCAAAAGATCATCACTCACGACGCGGATTGCTGAAATTGGTGGGCCAACGACGTCGTCTGTTAAATTACCTGATGCGCAAGGACCTGGAGGGATACCGGAATTTAATCAAAAAATTGGGTATTCGACGTTAAATAATAATTTTGCAATTGATACCGATCGTGTATTTCGATAGTTTGATCCGATGAGGAGATGGACATCGTTGTTAATGGTGAATAATTTTGCTCGTCATACAGGACAGCGTATTTTGGTTACCAATCCTGGAGCTGAGGCGGCAAAGAACGAGATTATTAGCTCATTAAAATCCAGCGCAGCAGGCAAAGCCGTAATTCGCAAATTCTTATTACGAGTTTTGCCTGCGGCAAAGGGGCATATTTACGCCGAAACTAAAAATGGAGTCAATGAGCCGATAGGCACAGTAAAATTAAGTAATTACTTACCGCAACGCAATTTCCTTGCTCACGAAAAGGCTTTTTTCTCTGCCAATTGTTTCTTTTCAAAGACAATAACAAATATTTCAGCACAAAAACCGGCAGCCGTCGATTGGCATTTATTCGAAAAGGAAAGCCCACCAATCAAACATTCACCGAGGCTTTGCCAGCAAAAATCACTGACATCGTTATCAGCTACATTTAAATTCATAAGCATCACGCGAGATAGGGTGCTTGCCGCGATAACCATCGGCAAGCGGGAAAAAAATTTCGGCTTGATAAATAGGATTACTAACGGAAAATGCGCTTTCAGTAAAAAGTTAACAAGAGATGTAATAATTAATCAATAACCACCAAATCAATTTATTTTTTTTGCGGTGTTAAATTTTAGTTGCAAAAAAAACAAAGAAATGATCGGTAATACTATAAACTGGAGTTACAAAATGATTTATCGAAAAGAAGTACCATTTGGACACAGCACGCTGTCAATTGAAACCGGCAAAATGGCAAAACAAGCAAACGGAGCAGTCGTCGTACAATACGGAGAGACTGTTATTTTAGCAACTGCTACGGCTTCAAAAAAGCCAAAAGAAGGGCTTGACTTTTTTCCTTTGAGCGTTGAGTACCGCGAAAAAGCGTACGCTGCCGGTAAAATTCCCGGCGGATTTTTCAAACGCGAAGGCAGACCGAGCGAAAATGAAATTTTAAGCGCTCGTTTGATTGATCGCCCGATCCGGCCGATGTTTCCTGAAAATTTCAAAAACGAGGTGCAAATAATTGTGCTGGTGCTCTCCGCGGACAAAGAAAACGATCCCGATGTTCTTGGCCTCATCGGCGCATCTGCCGCGTTATCAATTTCTGACATTCCATTTGACGGTCCGCTCGCGGCAGTGCGCATCGGACGAGTCAATGACGAATTTATTGTCAATCCGACTTATTCTGATCTCGAAGAGAGCGATATGGAACTTGTTATCGCCGGAAATGCGGACTCAATCAGTATGGTTGAAGGCGAGTCCCAGGAAATTTCCGAAGAAGATATGGTCGCCGCTCTAGAATTCGGCCATGAGCAAATTAAAAAATTGGTCGCGATTCAAGAAGAGTTGATTCAGGACTGCGGCAAGGAAAAAATGGAAGTGCAACAACCCGAAGTTGATGCTGAATTATTAGCCAAAGTGCATGAGTTGATTGATGGGAAAGTTTCTGACGCCATTCGCATTGTCGAGAAAGCTGAAAGAAGAGATGCCTTGACCGCAGCGATTGAAGAAGCTGTAGCGCAACTGACTGAGGAATTTCCCGAGATTGAAGTCGAGCCCATCATCAAGGCGGAAGTTGGAACGAAAGAAAAAGAGCTCGTTCGCAAAATGGTAACTGAGGAGAAAAAGCGGTTAGATGGCAGAAATCCTGAAGAAATTCGTCCGATTGCCTGCGAAGTAGGCGTTTTGCCACGCACGCACGGCTCGGCGCTTTTTACGCGCGGACAGACTCAGGCTCTGGCGGTCACTACGCTCGGCACTAAAATGGACGAGCAAAAAATGGATGAATTGGAAGGCGAATTCTGGAAAAGTTACATGCTTCATTACAATTTCCCGCCGTTTTGTGTTGGCGAAGTCAGACCCATTCGCGGCACAAGCCGTCGCGAAGTCGGTCACGGGAATTTAGCGGAGCGGGCGTTGAAAAACGTGATTCCCAACGAAACAATTTTTCCTTACACGATTCGCATCGTCTCTGATATTCTGGAATCCAACGGCTCTTCTTCAATGGCGACCGTCTGCGCCGGTTCGCTGTCGCTGATGGACGCTGGCGTTCCGACCAAAGACGCCGTCGCCGGAATTGCCATGGGCTTGATCAAAGAGGGCGACAAATATGTCATTCTCAGCGATATTTTGGGCGATGAAGATCATCTCGGAGACATGGACTTCAAAGTAGCCGGCACCTCCAAAGGCATTAACTCCTTCCAGATGGACATTAAAATCAAAGGGCTCTCGCTGGAAATTTTGCGCGAAGCGCTGGAACAAGCGCGACAGGGGAGACTGCATATTCTGAAAATTATGAACGAGACGCTTGACAGCCCGCGTGCTGAGCTTTCCGCTTACGCGCCGCGCATCTTTACCATGAAAGTTGACACCGACGTCATTGGCATGATCATCGGCCCGGGAGGCAAGACCATTCGCGAGATTATTGACAAAACAGATACAGCAATCGATATCAATGACGAAGGCATAGTGACCATCGCCGCCATTGATCCTCAGAACGGCCAAATGGCAAAGGAGATGATAGAAGAGTTGGTGAAAAAGCCGGAAGTGGGTCAAATTTACACAGGCAAAGTCAAAAAAATCACTAACTTCGGAGCATTTGTTGAGATTTTGCCAGGGAAAGAAGGATTATTGCATATTTCCCAAATCGACAACCGGCGCATTAATCGCGTCGAAGATGTGCTGAAAGTTGGCGATGAAGTAAAAGTAAAATTGCTGAAAATTGACGATCAAGGAAAATTAGATTTAAGCCGAAAAGTGTTGTTAGATCGGCCTGATAATAAATAATGTCCCAAAAAATAACAATGTTAAGGTAGGAGGATGCTATGATTATTGGTGTTCCGAAGGAAATTAAGGCTAATGAGAATCGTGTTGCTCTTCAACCTGCTGGCGCTGAAATTTTGACGCATCATGGCCACACAGTGTATGTGCAGAAGGGCGCAGGCGTTGGAAGTGGATTTGCTGATGAAATGTACGAAAAATCTGGCGCGAAAATTTTGGACACAGCGAAAGAAATATTTGACACGGCAGAAATGATTATGAAGGTGAAAGAACCGTTACCGCCAGAAATTGCAATGATCAAATCGGGACAAATTTTGTTTACCTATTTTCATTTTGCAGCTTCCCGTGAATTGACCGAAGGAATCATGAATACAAAAAGCATTGCCATCGCCTATGAAACCATTGAAACGGCAGATGGCAGTTTGCCGCTTTTGAACCCCATGAGTGAAGTTGCCGGACGTCTGGCAATTCAGGCCGGCGCGCGCTGTCTGGAAAAAGCTTTTGGCGGCAGCGGCGTGCTTTTGGGCGGCGTTACCGGTGTTCCGCCGGCAAAAGTCGTTATTCTCGGTGGCGGAATTGTCGGCACAAACGCTGCGCAAATGGCAGCCGGGCTGGGCGCTAATGTTGTCATTTTGGACATCAATATTGATCGGCTCCGCTTTTTAAACCACGTGCTGCCGGCAAACGTGACGACAATGATGTCCTCGCCGGAAAATATTCGTCAGCAGATTTCTGACGCCGACCTTGTCGTGGGCGCTGTACTGATTCACGGCGCCAAAGCGCCACATTTAATTACCAAAGACATGTTGAAATTGATGAAAAAAGGCTCTGTGATCGTGGACGTCGCCGTTGATCAGGGAGGTTGCGTGGAAACGATTCATCCGACAACTCACGCTGAACCCACTTACGTCGTGGACGGCGTTATTCACTACGGCGTTGCTAACATGCCCGGCGCCGTGCCGCGCACATCGACTGTGGCGCTGACCAATGTGACGCTGCCCTATGCCGTGCAAATTGCCAACAAAGGCTACGCAGAGGCGATAAAATCAAATCGAGAAATAGCCCTGGGCGTCAACGTAATTGACGGAAAAGTCACCTACAAGCCAGTAGCGGATACTTTTGCTATGGAATTTACACCGCTGGAAGATATCGTGAAATAGCTGAAAGGTAGATCGTTGTTTTCCACAAACGTACCAATTTTGGCATATCATAAAATAAGCAATCAAATCGGATGGGGAATCAACAATGTCCTCGTCCGTTTTTTTTACCGGCAAATGCAGTTTTTACACAAGACCGGTTTTCAGACTATTTCTGTCAACGACATCTATTCCCAAACAGCGAAAACAGGGGAAAAGCTTGTCCTCACATTTGATGATGCTGATATTTCAGTTTACGAAAATGCTTTTCCCATCATGAAAAAATTCGGCTTTGTGGGTACAATCTTTGTGATTACGGACTTCGTCGGAAAGCCTGATACGTGGGACGCAAATCCCATCGGAAAACATTCTCTCCAAATGAATTGGCAGCAAATCAGGGAATTGGTTGAAAACGGCTGGTCTGTTGGCTCTCACACTGTGTCCCATCGAGATTTAACTTCATTGTCGGAAAATGACCTGCTTCGAGAATTGATGGAATCAAAAAGGATTCTTGAGAATGAAATCAATGCAAACGTTTCAGTGATTTCCTATCCCTTTGGTCGCTTCAACTGCAATGTGGCAAAAAAAACGCTTGAAGCAGGCTATGATAAAGGATTTGTGCTGGGAAATTTTTCTTTTCCTGATGAAAAAATACAAAAAATGGCCATTCCCAGGCTTGGTGTTTACTTGATCGATTTTTTAGGAGCATTCGCCAGAAAGCTCAAAGGCAGCAAGTTTGAATTTTTAAAACAAAATGTTATCAGTCGCTTCTCTGTTGGCTCCATTCTGTGGAAAAGAATATTTTCTTAATTGCTCAGTCACAGAATTTCAAGTAATGCTTTAGGTTCTAAATAAAATTTCAGCCGATTATACTGCAACTTTTGGAAAGTGCTCCCAATTACTCGTTTGCTGGTTCCAAAAAATTTCAAAAAATAGTTGATTTTTACCAAAAAATTTCTTATATATAGACGACCAAAACGCAACAGGCAGCGATGAAACCGAAACCGATTCAAAAATTATACTATTCGATCAGTGAAGTCAGCGAAATCACATCGGTGAAGCCGCATGTCTTGCGCTATTGGGAGACTGAATTTGACGAATTGAAGCCGGCAAAAAATCGAGCTGGCAATCGCATTTATCGCTTGAATGACATCAAGTTAATCTTTCTCATTAAAAAATTACTGTACGAAGACAAATTCACCATTGAAGGCACAAAAAAGAAATTAGCTCTGTTGCACAAATCGCGAGCCACACAGATCGCGATGCCATTCCAGAAAACGGAGAAAGAAAACTTGCTCAAGTCCATCAAACGGGAATTGCACGAAATTCTTGATATTCTCGATGGCAGGGAAGAAAAAAAAGAAAAAGCGGAAGAATTTCCCTTATTTTTCGATATTGAAGAAAAAGGGGACTAAAACATTTATTAATAAATATCGGGGCGTAGCGCAGTCCGGTTAGCGCACTTGACTGGGGGTCAAGGGGTCGCTGGTTCAAATCCAGTCGCCCCGACAAAGATGAAAAGGTCAGTTTTTAAGCTGACCTTTTTTATTTGTATCCATTTTGTAGTGCATAAATGATTTTTCTACTAATACCTGACCAAATTGACCTTTGCATCTCCCTTAGCTGGCAAGCAGGCGATTTTTATCTTTTCTTCCGAAAATACTTACCCGCAATTTTGAGGTTGTTCACTACGACTTGCCCTACAAGTACAAATTAAAAAACATCACAAATATGCTCTATCGGTTCGATTTTTCATTACGAAAAAGCAAGTTCGACTTGCAAATGTAATAATTTGAAAATTATCTTATAGGAAATTATAACTGTCGCAAAAAATGCAACAAATAAATTAGATAGTCGCAAATAAGCAGCATTTTTGCAGATTGAAATTAAGAAAATATATTGTCTATATTTATTGTTTTCAATTGGTTAAATATTGGAATTGTAAATAAGGAACAAATTTTGCAAAAACGTAATCATTCTGAAATATTAGTTTAAAATTCTAAAAGTTACATTAATCTAACTATTGCGGAGGTTTTCTTATGCGTAAATTTGAAATCATTTCATT
>JAADFU010000165.1 GCA_013152715.1 Calditrichota bacterium | reverse complement strand
AAGAGCGAAAAAATTAATATATTTTAGAGAATAATGGTTTTATGCTAATACCTCTGAATTCCTTCATTTTGACCGAATAATGAAACTGGAGTATTGAACCAGTAAGGCGATTACCGATACGAAAAATTCCAACCATTGTTAGACGAATCGATGATGCAGAAATTAAATAATTCACCAGATAAATTGTTGAAAAATTGAATCCAGATTTCAGACTTATGAAAAATGTGGTTCAGATATTTTTGATAGGCTGATTGCCGATATGTTGATAAGGAAATTTATTGCGTATTGGAAACACCCTGTTCGCAAGCATTAATTGTAGCTCCATTGAATACCAAACACAAAATCAGTTGAACGAACAAATTCGGAGAAAACAGTAATGAATAGACGCGATTTTTTGAAGTCAGGCTCGGCGCTGGCAGCGCTTCCTTTGTTATCAACGGAAGCGCTTTTCGCTCATGCTGCCAGTGCAGGTGCTAAGGCGATTTCTGATGAACCCCTGAAGCCCAAAATTGTGAACGGAGTCAAAGAATACGAATTATGGATTGACATTGTGCATCATGAATTGGCGCCAGGGATGAAAATTCACACGCTGGCTTTTAATGATCAAGTTCCGGGACCAGAGATTCGAGTAAATGTCGGCGATAAGGTTCGCGTGAAATTTAAAAATAAAACTGAACTCAATCATACCATCCACTGGCACGGTTTATATGTGCCGTGGCGAATGGACGGCGTTCCTTATGTCACACAAATGCCAGTGATGCCAGGGCAGGAATTTATTTACGAGTTTGAGGCAAAGCCGGCAGGCACACATTTTTATCACTGCCATTGGGGGACACTGCTACACATGCAATCCGGAATGTTCGGCGCTTTTATCATCGACGATCCGGATGATCCCATTAAAAAGAAATATTCTTACTCCCGCGAATACACGCTCGTTTATTCGGCTCATGATGTCAATTTTCTGCGCAGCGAATTAAATGCCATGCTTGAACGCATGAAAGAGCGCATGTATTTGATGAAAAACGGCCGTTTTGACAAAGAGCGGTTTGCTTTATTTGACAGCAAAGAAGAATTGGAACAAGCCATTGCCAATGGTTACCAGCCGCCTTACGTGACAAATCGTCGTTCTCAAGCGGAATTACCGCAGCCGAACTGGTTCACAGTAAACGGGAAATCTTATCCCAGCACGCCGAACTTGTTCATTAAAAAGGACGAAACAATTCGCGTGCGACTGATTAATGCCGGCACTGAAGAACACTTTTTGCATTTGCACGGTCATGATTTCTGGCAGGTGGCGGATGACGGCGTGCCTGTTCCACAACCCTGGCAGATGAACACCATTCGTTTGAGTCCGGGAAAAACGCTGGATATCATCATCGAAGGCAACAATCCGGGTATCTGGACATTTCACGACCACGACACGCGCCGCGTAACTAATAACGGACTCTATCCCGGCGGAAATTTGTTAGCGCTGATTTACGAAGATCTGCCCGTGGAAGAGCGTATGGTCGGAAAAATGAAAGGCATGAAGATGAAAAAAGGAAAGATGAATCTCCTGCCAAAAGTTGCTTTGGATGAATAGAAGCGCGAAAACGATCTGGTCAAAAATTTCAAATTCAAATTTTCAATCTTTGCAAGGAGTAAGGTAAAATGAAAATACATTCAAATTTAAAATATTATTTGCCGATACTTATTTTGCTCATTGTATCGGTCGATGTCTTCGCCCAGGTGACGCCCGCAATTCAATTGGCTGGCAGAGGCGTGATGTCTTTCAACACTTATCAACGAAGCGGAGTTGTTTATGGCGATAAAAGTTCTGCTATCAATGATTTTTCCGATACCGGCATTTTGCTGGGATTACGGCAGAAATTGTATAACGACTACCGCAGCCGCTTTGTGATTGGATTTCAATTTCCCGATGCGGATTCTGATCTGGGACAGGTATTTTTTCACCAAATTCACTTCCAACTGGAAAATCAGTATTCAATTTTCCGAATCGGCAGGACGCGCGTGCGCAGCAGTCTGATTGAATTTCCCACTTTGCGCGATGACGATGCTATTGAATTTACTGATGTGCTCAATCCTTTTTCTTCCGGAGAAAACACGGAAGAAAGTCAATTTGGCAATGTCGCTGAAGCCGGAATTATCGTCAAGCAGCGACTTTTTCTCACAGTGCACGGCGAACATTTTACGGAAACGCCGATTCCGCCGGCAACAAGCGAAGAAGATTTTTCGCTCAATGCCATTGGCGGAACCATCGAATATCGCGTTCCTGAAGTGCAGCGTTTCAACAGAAATATCATTGCGCAACTGGGAATCGGCTGGAACAATTTTCTCACCGACCGTCCCGGCTATTCCGGTTTTGATAAGGCGTTGAAGAATATCATTGTTTCCGCCATTTTTAACATTTATCCTGATCCGGTTTATTTTGTAGATTTTCGACATCAGACCATCTACAATCTGGGATTTGATGAAATTAAAGAACTGAATTCATTTCAGGATATGGCACGAGCCAAATCTGTGAGCCATTTTAGCTCCCTGCGGCTTGTCTATCGCAAATTGGAGCGCCCCACGGCTTATTTCTCCCTCGGACTTGGCTATAAAACTTTCCCTGATTTGACAAGACAGACTTCTGCCATGACTTTTGTCGCCAATGGTTACTATCGCCTTGGCGAAAATTTTGACATCGGAGTTCAGTATCAATTTGTTGACCTGAAAGATGATTTGCTCAATTTATACACGCAAAAAGAACACAGCATTAAATTGGCGCTGGTCTTCTCGTTCGAGCAATTGTGGAACGGATTTTATGATGAACGGGATTCGTTGCTGAATCTTGAGCATGGGTATTTGAAATAATGTGTTTTTTACTCACACGGAGACACAGCGGCACAAAGATTTAATAAAAGGACTGAAAAATGGAAAACCACAAAGGACGCGAAGAACACAAAAAGCAATTATGACTTTTAACTCATTTGTTTTGAATAAAATATTCTTTGCGTC
>JAADFU010000164.1 GCA_013152715.1 Calditrichota bacterium | reverse complement strand
AGCAGCATTCATCTTTTTCATCTTTCCAAAGATAAGCAACTGCTCATTTACGAAATTTCCCGCTCCACTCGTCCCGCTGAAGCGAAAATAAAATATGTGTTCAAACGCAAAGGTTTTCGTAACGCTTATTTCATGCGTTTGCAAGACAATTGGCGCATCGATGAAATGTTACCCACGCAGGCGTTTTTGATCAGTTTGCAGGGATTGGCAAATTTAACCGGGCCCAATTTTTATTTCATTTATCCTGAAAAATGGGATTTTCGCTTCACGCCGGATGTGTTTGAATTTTTGAAAGACAGGCATTATTTTACTTTCAAAGAATTGAAAACCGCTGATCAGGCGCTCCGCGTTTTCAAAGACAATGTCAAGGGTTATGTCGTTTGGGATAAAAATGTCCGCACATCGCTGATTGTCGCTTTTACAGTCGCTGGATTGAAAGAGGCGGTGGTCGTTAGCGAAGAATTGATTCCGCTGGCGGAGAAATACGGATTGAAGCCGGTGGCGGATTTTCGCGGGAAATTTACCGGCATGTCAGATTATGAAATTTACTCATGGGCTTATGATCAGTATTGGGATCAATGCAGCAAAGAATATATCGTCTGGATGGGAGGCGAGCACGGGAAAGTTATGAAACCCGGCGTCGCGGATTGGGGAATTTACAAAAAAGCTTTTTTTAACGATCTTTCCACCAAACCGAGCGATAAGCAGGAATACTCGTTGGCAAAAAAATTACTTTCGCAGATGAAACCTTACTCTTTTGTTTTTGGCTGGCATTCATATAAAAAAGACAAAGAGCGCGATCACGTGACGCTCACTTCCAGCTATGGCTTGCGAGTGGAAGGTTTGCACACTTTGCCGAACATGAGTTTCAGCAGTCAGGTTCCGGCATCTCCGGGATTTGAATTTAAAAATAATCATCACATCGAACCGGGAAAAACTTACAAACCGAAAAAGAAGGTTTACGTGGCGTGCATTCAAACGGATTGTCTGGGTTTGGGCGCCTGGACTCGTCCCGGACGGGGAGAAATTCCTTACGCCTGGGAAGTGACCATGAACTGGTCCTGGCTGGCGCCCGCAATGATGGAATTTTTCTATTCTCAGGCAACTCCCAACGACTACTTCATTGGTTCGCTTTCAGGGCCTGGATACATGTATCCCAAAGCGATTCCGGATAAATTTCTCCCGCATTTGCTGGATATTGCTTATGATTTGATGAAAAAATTGGATCTGAATGTTTTTGAAATTATGGATTATTCAGAAGGCGCCACGGTCGAGGGAAATACAGAACTGACGCAGAAAGTCATTGATGCCTACTATGAGCGTATGCCCGACGCGATCGGTTTTGTGAATGGCTACGCGCCGGCTTATACTTTTTATTGCAAAGACAAAAGGCCACTCATTTCCTACGATTACTATCTATCGCCCGGCAGACCTGAAGCCGGTGCTGTGGCTGATTTGCAAGAGTTGGCTCGAATCAATAATAAACGACCATATTTCTTGCTGATGCACGTGAGGCAATGGAGCGACATCACGCGCGTGAAATCCATTCTGGATAAACTAGGACCTGATTTTGAAGTTGTGCCGCTGGATATTTTTTTGAAAATGGCGGGAGAAAACCCGACTTTTGAAAATAGGGTTCTTGAGAAGTAAAACAGATGAACAGTTGAAAATAAAACGGAAACGCGGTTTGGATGATTATCGATTTCTGATAATCTCCTACAGGACGGAGGCTCGTTTTCTCAATGAAAATTCACGCGATTGATACGGCGATTATTTTTTCCTATCTGTTAATTGTGATTATCGGCGGTATTATTATCTCGCGCCGGGCGTCGAAAAATATGGACAGTTATTTCCTCGGCGGAAAAACCGTCCCCTGGTGGCTGCTGGGCGTGTCCAATACATCCGGCATGTTTGACATCAGCGGAACCATGTGGCTGGTGTACATGCTTTTTGTCTATGGCATGAAAGGCGTCTGGATGCCCTGGCTGTGGCCCACGTTCAATCAAATATTTTTCATGATTTATCTATCTATCTGGGCACGCCGTTCCGGTGTAATCACCGGCGCGGAATGGATGACGACTCGTTTCGGAGAAAAAAAAGGCGGGGAATTGTCGCGAGTCAGCGTGGTTGTCTTTGCGTTGGTGAGTGTGGTCGGTCTTTTGTCTTACGCATTTGTCGGCATCGGAAAATTTGCCAAGATTTTTTTGCCGTGGGATTTGTCCCCGGACGCTTATGCTGTCATTCTCATGCTCATCACCGCATTGTATGTCATCATGGGTGGAATGTATAGCGTGGTTTTGACCGATTTAATTCAATATATTTTGCTTTCCGGAACGGCCATTATTATCGGCGTAATTGCTTTCACGAGAATTTCGCCGGAGATGTTGAATGCCGCTGTGCCGGAAGGGTGGAAGAATCTGTTTTTCGGCTGGCATCTCAATCTGGATTGGTCAAATTTAATTCCCTCGGTGAACGACAAAATTGCGCAGGATGGATTTGAACTGTTTACCATTTTCTTTTTTATGATTGTTTTCAAAGGAATTTTGAATAGTATGGCAGGCCCCGGTCCAAATTACGATTTGCAAAGGATACTTGCCGCCAGAAATCCAAAGGAAGCTGGTTTGATGAACGGCATTGTGTCTGTTTATTTAGTCCCACGCTGGACAATGGTGCCGGCGATTGCCGTGCTGGCGCTTGTCTTTTTCTCGCCGCAATTGAACGCCATGGGCGGGAAAATCGATTTTGAATTGGTGCTGCCGTTTGTCATCAATGAATTTTTACCTGTGGGTTTACTGGGGATTTTTCTGGCGGGATTGATCGCAGCGTTCATGTCCACTTACGATTCCACGGTCAATGCCGGAGCTGCTTACATTGTGAACGATATTTACAAACGCTACATCAAGCCGGATGCTTCGGACAAAAGTTTGGTGCGTGCAAGTTATCTTTCATCAGCACTGGTTGTTGGCGTCGGTATTTTGTTTGGATTTTTGGCGGATTCCGTGCACCAGATGACTCAATG